>NZ_JAQDBC010000008.1:1534-92002 GCF_027681725.1 Caecibacter sp. AF58-12pH5A
AAGATGCAAATAAAAAGAGGATGTGGACAAAATGATTTCTCATTTTGTCACATCCCCCTGTAATATATAGCATAACGGGGCAGTTTCTACATAAATCTGTAGGGACTGCCCCGTTTTTTTTATTCTTTTTACCAAAGATTGCCTGCTTCATTAAAAGCCCAGGAATAGGGTTCAGAAAGGATTTCAAATTTGTTCGTATCCTGTACCTCCGGCAACATTCCTGTAGATACTTCAATTTCATCCAACGTAATCGTGTTCTTAATATGAACAATTTTTACCTGATCTTTTTGTTTGACCATACTGGTTAATACTGCCAGTTTGATGCTGTCTTCATCACTATTCATATACAAAGGCATAGCCGCTGCTTTCAAATAGTTATTCGTAATAACATTGGTATAGGTTTGCCCAAAATCCAGTTTATTTGCAAAGCGATAGCTAATGATATCTGCTTCACCCATACCAATTCCCAGGCCATGAGATGCTTCCGTAATATCTAACAAAACAATTTTTTTAATATCCGGAGCAATCGCTCGAAAGGCTGCCTGTTGGCTAAGCACTTCTGTCCGCCCTGTCACATTGGGATCAAAGCCGACGCCGCTGATTTCTTTTCCCACTTCATCGATGACCAGCACATCAATATTCTTAAACCAGAGCTGTGCTAATTCTTTCTTGGCAATTTTCAACAAAGCTGCGTCACGATCAAAAAACTCTTCGGTCCTGATAACTTCCAGCCAGCCAATATCATCAAAGGCATTCTGGACCAAGCCTACAGAAAAGACAACATTGACATGTTGTAAAAAAGCGGCTGCCACACGTTCTAGGTTGTAACAAAAGTGATCAAATCCATATTGATGGAAAGTAGCAGCGCCACGATGTTTACCGATGCCGATACAGATCATCTTTAGCAGACCACTTTCATGACGATCTTTAAAATGTGTATGCGGTTTAATTTTATTAAAGACAACAATACCATCAGCTGCAGCGGCATATTTATCACAATATACAGGAAAGCCATCTGGTAACGTCGCAACCTGAACGACCTCCATGGTAGACAGGACCGGAACACCAATATATTCTTCTGTAATTCCAAACTGACGCAAATAGGCAACCTGCCCTTCTGCCGTCGCCCCGGCATGGCTGCCCATCGCGGGAAAGACAAATGGCTCCGCTCCCCATTCTTTTAATTGGTCAGCCATCGCTTTAATGAGCTCCTTATAATGGGGAATGCCGCGACTGCCTGCCGAAATGCCGATTCGCTTCCCCTGAAGTGCTTTAATTTCAGGTTCCGTAAGTTTCGCTTGCATTTGCTGTCTCAAATGCTTTGCCGGATCAGTAATCGTTTTGGCATTAAATTTTTGACGCACTTTTACCATCTGAGGCAGTTGTATCTCATCCATCCCTTGAATTATACAATGCTGCTTTTCAAACTGCATTTTTTCTGTCCCCCCTTACTATTACAGTGTTATCAATGAATTACTCCGATTATTTTAAAATGGCCCCTTCATCAGCAGACGAAACAAGACGGCTATATCGTTCCAGCCAGCCACGGGTCACCTTTGGCTCAGGTATCACTTGTTCTTTACGACGTGCAGCAAACTCTGCATCAGAAACGCGGGCATGAATACGGTAGTGTACCATGTCAATGTCAATGATATCACCATCCTGCAACAAACCTATTTCACCACCGGCAGCGGCTTCCGGTGATACATGACCAATGGCAGCACCACGGGATGCCCCGGAAAAACGTCCATCTGTCAGCAGTGCTACATCCTTATCGAGCTGCATTCCGTTTAGTGCAGATGTCGGCACCAGCATTTCACGCATACCAGGCCCTCCCTTAGGGCCTTCATAAAGGATAACGACAATATCTCCTGCCTTAATTTTACCGCCATAAATAGCCTTCACGGCCTCTTCTTCACCATAGAATACACGGGCCCTGCAGGAGTGCACCAGCATTTCCGGTGCTACAGCACTGCGTTTAACTACGCAGCCTTTTTGGGCGATATTACCAAAGAGAAATGCCAAACCGCCCGTTTTGCTGAAAGGCTGTTCCAACGGACGGATAATATCTGTATTGAGATTCATCGCTCCGGAGATGTTTTCTGCTACCGTCTTTCCTGTAACAGTAAGCAAATCCGTCTTGAGATAACCTGCCTGGGCCAATTCATTCATGACGGCAGGTACCCCGCCGGCTTCATTCAGTTCTTCCATAAACGTCTCTCCTGCCGGCGCCAAATGACAAAGGTTCGGTGTCTTTTCACTAATTTCATTGAATAGCGTCAGATCCAGTTTTAAGCCCGCTTCATGCGCAATGGCTGGCAAGTGCAGGGCACTGTTCGTCGAACACCCCAGTGCCATGTCTACAGTTATGGCATTTTTCAATGCATCCATCGTTACAATATCCCTTGGTTTTATATTCCTGCGAATCAATTCCATAACCTGTGCGCCCGCTTCTTTAGCCAGTTGGGTACGTGCTGAAAGCGGGGCCGGAATGGTACCATTGCCTGGTAATGCCAGCCCCAGGGCTTCACAAAGACAGTTCATAGAATTGGCGGTAAACATGCCGGAACAGGAACCACAGGATGGGCAGCACGATTTTTCCCTGGCTTGTAATTCTTTTTCATCGATAATGCCGGCCTTATACGCGCCTACGGCTTCAAACATTTGCGAAAGACTGGTCTTTTTCCCATGTACATGTCCTGCCAGCATAGGCCCTCCTGACAACACAATAGCCGGAATATTCAAGCGCAGTGCGCCCATAACCATCCCCGGTACAATTTTGTCACAATTAGGGATGAGTACGAGTCCGTCGAAACAGTGCGCTGCTGCCAGGGTTTCTAAGGAGTCAGCAATCAATTCACGTGAAGCCAGGGAGTAGCGCATACCGGCATGCCCCATGACAATCCCATCACAGACGCCAATAGAAGGGACAATGACAGGCGTACCTCCCGCTGCATACACACCATACTTTACAGCTTCAGCCAGTTTATCCAAATGTGTATGTCCCGGAATAATTTCACTATATGCCGATACGACACCAACCAAAGGCCGGTGTATTTCTTTTTCTGTAAAGCCTGCCGCATAGAACAAGGAGCGGTGCGGGGCCCGTTCCGGGCCAGTTGTTACTCTTTCGCTGATCATATATATTACCTCCTAAACACTGTCATATTAACCCTATACGATATAACCATAGCCATAAAGTAACCTGAATATGACTTGTCTAACATGTCTCACCATAGAACAAGGGATGTGAAAGACGAATATTCGCATTTCACACCCCCTGTCGCCTAAAGCATCTTTATTCTTTATTCCTTGAAAATGGTTTTCCTACAGGAACTTTGATACCGGTGAATCCTAACATAGCCACTATCATAGACCAAAAACCTAATAAAGCTACACCACCGAGGAGTATGCCTGCCAGAATCTGCAGGGGCTTCACAAAAAATCCCAAACCTGCAAGTCCCAAGGCAAATACGGCAATACCGGCCAGTACGTATAACACGGATGAGGTCCATGGGTCATGCTTTACACCTGGTATCGTACAAAGCATAAGTGCCCCACAAATGACATTGGGAATAGCCAGAACAACACCATTCAAGGAAAAGCCCAAGCCCATGAGGATATTGGCTATACCCCCAAGAACGCCAAAGAAAAAGACAAAAATGAAATTCATATTTCCCCAAAAATAATTATATTTTGCCCTTTCCCGCGATCCGGCAAAAAATAATCCTACCAGACACAATTGAAGGACACCAACTGTAAAAGCTGCATCAGCTGGTAATAAGCCAACATTCATGAGGAAAAACAAAGCAGAAAATGTAACGAAGGTCATAACATCGCTAATTAGCGGATCACTAATACGGCCTGCTGTAATATCAACTTTTACAGGCTGCGCCGCCACTACTCTAGACATATCGTCCTTGTCTGCCGAATACACGCTGTGCACCTCATTTCAAATACGAGGGGTACTAATCATCAATAGCTAAACCCTGGTTATGTTTTTCGATTCGCGTAGCAATCCGTTCCAATTTATCCAAATCTACTTCAAATTCTTCCGAAAGGTTCTTCAGATCTTTATAGCTAATCCCTTTTTTCGGCGAACTGTTTTCAATAATATTCAGATTGGTATAATGCTTGGTGTTCAGGACCAAACGGGCAATTTCCGGATGTGAATAATGACCTGCCGCATCAAAGAGCATCTTAGATACTTTAATATCATCAGCATAGCAATCGGCAATGACCAGCCCTTCTTTATCAAATACCGGTTTTACAACATATTCACCACCAGGACCGACAATAGCACTGCCGCCAATAGCCCAATCAATATTCAGATGATCGCTACCAATGAGTGACTTATATTCCGGTTCAAAATCCTTTTCGCCCAAAATACCACATGAGCAAAGGCAGAAACAACCGGCTTCCAAAGCATATTCACGGGCACCGAGATGGCATTCACAGCCATAGGCATTTTCATCTCGGTTGGCAACGAGGAATTTTTCACCTGATTGCGCCTTATGGCACCCCGGATAATTGGCAATATGGAAATCTTCTCCCATAAGCATTTCGGCTGCCCGAATCAGAATCGCATGATGCTCCCCACAAATCAGGCTGCCTATGCGGCCGATGTCCGTTTCCACAACACCCAGATCTGAACCGTCGCCAGAACCCCAATAGCATCTTTCAGAATATGTCGGTGTCAATTTTCTGTGTCTTCTGAGGATACGGCCATCTTTGCCGAACATAATTTGCGTATTATAAAAGGTGCGAACGCCATCGGCATCATCCAATTCGTTGACCCCCATTACGCAATATACGCCGGCTTCCTTGCATGCTTTACCAATAGCATCTGTTTCGTCGCTGGGAACGACAATGGAGTTATCTTGAAGTCCGATATTCCACAGACGCCATTCTTCTACATTGCTTTCATAACCACCGGTATAATAGGCTGGAAATACAGGAATATAGGTTTCAGAAAAAACAACCAATTCTACCCCTTTTTCTCCGGCTTCTTTAATGTACTTGCAGGCCACTTCAATTTGTTTCCATTTGTTGAAGACGACCTGTGGTGCTTGCACACACGCTACACGAACAAATTTTTTCCTGCCATAGGTCTTTTTTCCGGTTTGTAGTTTTTTAATGTAGCCATTTTCTTGCCCTCCTACGTAAAAGATAAATATAATCGTATGGCGTCAACTGCACCATATATAAGCAAAGATAAATTTTATCCGAAAAGCATTTTTACTTCTGCTTTATTGTACTGAAGTGAATCGTTATTCTTGTATGGCTTTTATCAACTTGTCTGACATGATTATAGCTGTTTTTTATAAATCTGTCAAGTAGTCTCAAGATAAAATAACCCACCTTCGTTGATAGTCCCGTTAATACACTGCTATTTTATAATCGTTTATGCGGCTTTGGGGCAAAAAAAACAGACACATACAAAAATGTATCTGTCTGCTTTTCATTTACATCGAATCTCTTTTTATTCAGAAGATGGGTTCCTCTTCTTCATTCAATTGTAACGTCGCAATAACATTATGAATGTGAATAGCCATTGCATACTTAGCACCCCGTGCATCTCTGTTTTTTAGAAAATGCATCAATTGATCGTGATCACGCAGCGTTTCTTCAGAAAGCTCTCGCGCTTCTTTATTATACAAGATGACTTCTTCGATAGCCCTGTTAATGACTGGGATTAAACGCATCATAAAATCGTTATGAGATGCTGCTACAATAGCACGGTGAAATTCCCCATCAGCCTCTGTCCGGTCCTGTTGCTCCAGTATAAGTGCCTTTACCCGCTCGCCACAGGTAATAATATGTTCCAGTTCTTCTTCCGTAGCACGCCGGCAGGCAATGGCCGCAATTTCCGGTTCGAAAAGTAAACGCGCTTCGTACAAATCCTTCAGATTGATTTTCATACGCTGAATTTCTCCCAGACCATAGTCGCCAAAAGCCTTCATGTCTGCAGCAATATAGGTTCCTTTACCCCGGTATACTTCGAGCACGCCCTGCATGACCAGAGTACGAATTGCTTCACGCAGAGTAGCCCTGCTAACTCCCAGTTTTTCAGAAAGGATATTTTCCCCCGGCAATTGATCGCCTGGTTGGAATTCATCTCCTCTTGTAATCATTTTATAAATAGTATCCGCCGTTTGCTGCGTTAAGCTTTTCTTTTTCATATAGGATCCTTCTCATCGTAAATTTCATAAAACAATACTCCCTGGCCATACGGCTTAAGAAAAGATCTTTTTTCACTGCTTATTCAAATCTATTTGCCAGGTGTAAAAAAAAGAGAATATCTTTTTCAGATACTCTCCTTGGTGCCGGGGGTGGGACTTGAACCCACACGGTGTTACCCGCCTGATTTTGAGTCAGGTGCGTCTGCCATTCCGCCACTCCGGCAGGTAGTGTTTGGAACAAGATTTATTATACCATATTTTAATTATGCGTCAAGTACTTTCTGCAAAGATGAAAGAGGAATCTCTCACCCCTATCTTGAGAGATTCCTCTTTTCTATACCAAGGAAGTGTCAGTCCCCACTGACGACGTCCTTTTCTGCCTGTTTTACCAGGCCCTGTTCTTCTTCTTTTACATGAGCAAAATATTTTTTCGTTTCGGCAACGACGACACCGCTGAGGCCGATGAGGGCGATCAGGTTTGGAATTGCCATGAGGCCGTTGACGATATCTGCGAGAACCCAGATGACATCCAATTTAATGAAAGCGCCGCAGGCTACGAGAATGATGAAGATAATGCGGTACGGCATAATGCCCTTTACGCCGACGAGGTATTCCGTGCAGCGTTCACCGTAATAGTTCCAGCCCAAAATGGTCGTAAAGGCAAAGAGTGTCAGGCCTACGCAAAGAATGATGCTGCCGAAGGTCGGGAAAGCCTGCAGGAAGGCGGCGTTCGTCAGTGCTGCGCCGTTGAGGTCGCCGGCCCAGGCACCGCTGACAACGAGTACGAGGCCCGTCAGGGTGCAGATAATGATCGTATCGATGAACGTACCGGTCATAGAAATGAGGCCTTGTTCTGCCGGCCATTTTGTTTTGGCAGCGGCGGCTACAATAGGTGCACTGCCGAGGCCCGATTCATTGGAGAAGACGCCACGGGCCACACCATTTCGCATGGCTACGAGCACGGTAGCCCCGAGGAAACCGCCGGCAGCAGCCGTCGGATTGAACGCATCGTGAATGATTTCATACAGAGCTGCCGGAATCTGTTCGTAGAATACGGCGAGGAAGGCAATGGTGGAAATAACATAAATGATAGCCATGGCCGGTACAATTTTGGAAGATGCTTTGGCAATAGACTGCAGCCCGCCAATGGTAACAGCTGCAACGAGAATCGTCAGGACGACGGCCGTGTATTCGACAGGAATATCGGCTGTCAAGCGCGTAATTTCTACGATGGAGTTTACCTGGGCAAAGGTACCGATGCCAAAGAAGGCGACGAGGACACCAAAGAAAGCGAAGAGGAAGGCCAAGGGTTTATATTTCTTGCCCAGGCCGTTTTCAATGTAGTACATAGGCCCGCCGGAAATTTCCCCGTTTTTGTCGACTGTACGGTATTTGACAGCCAGACAGCCTTCAGCATATTTAGTGGCCATGCCGACAAACGCAGCCATCCACATCCAGAAAATTGCACCCGGGCCACCGGCATGGACCGCCGTAGCAACACCGACGATGTTACCTGTGCCGACCGTAGCGGCCAAGGCTGTGCACAACGCCTTAAAGCTGTCGATATCGCCTTCACCCTGATTCTTAGCCGTAAAGATCAGCTTCAAGGCCCGGGGTAAACGGAGTACCTGCAATAATTTAAGGCGGACAGTCAGCATAATACCCGTGCCAATGAGCAGGATTAATAAGGGAGGCCCCCAGACAAAACTGTCGATTGCATTTAACGTTTCCAAATTCATGACATTTCGCTCCTTCGTGTAACCTATACTTGCATATAAAGGGTAATGATAATAACAAAAACGCCTATCTTCAGCATACTACTCTGAAGATAGGCGATAAAAATACGACACGAAAAAAACGTTACGCATGATTAGGGTCTCTGTCCTTTTGCCTGAGAGATAAGGAATCAACGATTCCGTGCACCTTCGGCGCCCTTAAGGGACTCTCCAGAGTTGTGTCCGCACAGGGTCCTGCTCATACGAGAACCTGAGAGTTTAACTCCTTCGGTAGGCTTTCGCCTTCTCCCCTGTGTTTCATCCACGTCATATGTGATTGATTAAGATTATAAACGATTCACTTGAAAAATGCAAGCAAAAAATTAAGCAATCTTATAGGCAGCCCTGAATATGTTCCATAGCTGCTGTTGCGGTCTGACGCCAGCACAACGGAGTCAACGCTACGTGTCCGCTCCGGATGCAGGAAACGTCACTATTTTCCGGAGCCGTCGTCAAGTCGATATCACCGACAATTTTATAGCAAAGACTGCCATCGAGGTCCCGCTTTTCCGTGATGACATTGTGATAAATCTGTACGGTCTGCGGCACAACGCGTGTATTACTGAGGGAAATGTCGCCTTCTTCGGGAATATTGACATTTAAGATGCCCGGAAATTTACCACACAAAAAAATCCGTTCAACCAGTGTTTTGGCAAATTGTGCCGTCTGGCGGCACCGGTCTTCCGTCATATTGACCATCGACAATGCCATGGCCGGCACCTGGTAGTATGGCCCTTCCATGGCAGCCGAAACGGTACCGGAATAGAGGACATCACTGCCCAGATTGTAGCCATTGTTGATGCCGGAAATGATCAGATCCGGATGCTTGCCGGAAAGAAAATATTCCATAGCCATTTTGACACAATCGACAGGTGTCCCGGAAACGGAGATTTCCCGTACATGGTCTTCTGTCTGTGGCAGTTCCTGACAATATAAGGCCTTGTTGATCGTCATAGAATGAGACGCAGCGCTGCGCTGCCCTGCAGGGGCAACAACAGTGACCTGATCAGCAAAACGTGCCATTTCTTTCTTTAACGCTTGCAGGCCCGGGGCCTGCAGTCCATCATCATTTGTCAAAAGAATGTGCATAGAGTTCTCCTATTTTTTGTTTTCTTTTCGCAATAAAGCTGCCGTATCATAGGACACAGCCCGCGTATGCAGTGTATGACTCCATTCCATCTTATGCCGGTCCTTAAACCCCAGAAAGTTGACGGGAATCCAGCTGTACATGAAGATCGGATACACGATCAGGTACAGCCACGACTTCATGGGTACTTTAATCTGCAACAGGACAATGATAGGAATGAGGTACTGCCCTACACCTAGGACGGTCCATATCTGAACGGGTATAAGCTGATTTAAAATATTCGTATACAAAGGAATATACGAATTGATCATGGCAATGCCGGCATAAATCGTCGACATCATCATGAAAAACGGCTGTGATAACGTGATAATCCCATCGAGCATGCGGATGTTTCCCGTCTTAATACCACGCACAAAGAGCTTGGGAATAAAGCGTTCGCCACAGTCGCACTGACCTTGAGCCCAGCGTTTACGCTGCCGGCAAGACTGCATAAAGCCCAGTGCCTTTTCATCATAAATGATGGCATCGTGGGCCCAGCACGTACGTACCCCTTCGAGAAGAACTTTCATGGAAAATTCCATATCTTCCGTCAGGCAGTCGCAGCCCCAGCCATATTTACGCACGATTTCCGTCGCAATACACATGCCCGTACCGCCCAAGGCGGTCGAAAGGCCAATATTGTACTTCGCCAGATGCCACATATGGTTGATGAGCCAAAAGGCAATGGAAAAGGTACCGGCAATCCATGTATCAGTCGGATTCTTAGAATCCATATAGCCCTGAATCACCTTTTCGCCTTTACACAAATGGTTATTCATTTCCCGCAGGAATTCCGGGTGTACCAGGTTATCCGCATCAAAGACGACAAAAGCATCATACTGCTTTTCCTGGGCCAGCATCTGGGCAAACATCCAGTCCAGGGCGTAGCCTTTGCCTACCTGTTCCTTATTCGTACGAATACGTACATAGGCACCGTGGGCTTTACAAACATCAGGCGTATGATCGGTACAGTTATCGGCAACGACATAAATATCGTACATATCCCGCGGATAGTTCAAATTTTTTAAATTGTCAATCAGGTTGCCGACGACCTTTTCTTCATTATGGGCGCAGATGACAGCCGCAAACGTATGCTTTGGCGGTCTCATCACGCGGTCCCTTTTTTTCATCAGGCCGAAGCAAGCCAGGATAAAGTAATACAACGTATAAAATACGATGATTACCTGTATGGGTATCATTATAACATCAAGAAAATGCTCCATGTATTCCTCTTTCTAAGACCATTATTCTTATCTTCCTGCCGCAAAATTTGCAGGCACCGGGGCGCAGCGCAGCAAGAATCCTCTTAGTGCGCCTTCGCCATGTTCATGCAAGTGTTGACCAGACCAAAGATAATATAGAGGAAAAACGGCATAATCAAAATTAAATGCCAATCGATCAGGGCCAGTACCAGGAGACCACAAATGATGGCAATAGCCAAAGCAGATTTGTGCAGCACATCAGGGCTGGCGCCTTTGAAATCAGGGTTATGTACTTTGCTGACCAAATGATAGCCTAAGGCCAGCACGATAATAGCGATAATCCAGGACGGCAGGTGAACGCCGGAAAGGACATACGTAGCGACGATGCAGCCGCCATTTGGAATAGGCATACCTTGAAAGTAGCCGTGGATGACGGTCGTGTTGAGGTTAAAACGGGCCAGGCGGATACCGCCGAGGCAGGCGTAAAGAATGGGAGGAACCATGCCGATCCAGCCCAGGTCGCGCAGGGCGTACGTGTAAATCAAAAACCCTGTAGCAGCACCAAAAGACACGCAGTCTGATAAGGAATCCAGCTCTTTGCCAAACTCACCCTGCACGCCCAGGGCCCGGGCTGTCCGTCCATCCAGGGCATCACAAACCATTGCCAGCAAGATGCACAGTGCGCCTATATTCAGATTTCCCTGTGCTGTCTGGATAATGCTAAGTACACCAAAGCCCAAATTTCCGGCTGTCAATATACATGGAATTACGTTCTTCATGGTCATTGCAAAATCCTCCCTATCACCGTTTCACCGCAACGAACTTTCTGCCCTTTCGTTACGCATATTTCCACATTATCTTCTACGAACACTTCGATACAAGAACCAAATTTGATCATTCCGTACAGCTGGCCGTGCGTCAGCTCATCGCCCAACGTCACCCAGGATACGATGCGCCGGGCCAAAACGCCGGCAATCAAAGTAACCAGAATGCGCGTATGGCTATTTTCAATGCCCAGAGAATAGCGTTCATTTTCGTACCCTACGCCATCTTCATAAGCCGGCCGGAAACGGCCGCACGTATACTGCTGAAACTTAATCGTGCCGGCCAGGGGAATCCGATTGACATGAGCATCAAAAATAGAAAGGAAAATCGTAATTTTACGGCACTTTTCATCGAGAAAAAGGTCTTCGTCCACGTCCTCCACGGCGACGACCGTACCATCGGCCGGTGCTACCAAAGCTAATTCATCGTCCGGTATACGGCGCCGGGGATTGCGAAAGAAATAGGCAAAATAGACAGCCAGCAACGCCGGTAATACAGCTACGTATACATTGATGAAGAGGCCTGCCAAAACAGCCAGTACTATGGATCCAAAAATGAATACATAGCCATCAGTAATGATAAAAGGTTTATTCACAAAATCACCTGCCTGTTCAAGAGCGCCTGCTGAATTTCACAGCTGCCATAAAGCGCGGCAAGGCCAGCATGCGCCGAAAGCGGCTTGGTTCCTTGCAAAGACGATAGAGCCATTCCAAGCGGTTGTGCTGCATCCACGACGGAGCACGGGAAACGCGGCCGGCGAGCACATCAAAGGTCCCACCGACACCCATGCAAACGCAGGGACCTAATTCGGATAAATGGGCATGGATCCACTTTTCCTGTTTTGGAACACCGAGGGCAACGAGAAGGATTTTTGTTCCCTGCTCCCGGATTTCACGAATGATATCGCCTTCTTCAGCAGCGCTGAAAAAGCCGGAGTGGGTACCTGCCAGCCGTAATTTTCCATACCGTTTTTCCATATTCGCTGCTACCGTTTCAGCAACACCGTCAGCAGCACCAAAAAGATATACCGGCGTCTGCCGTGCAGCTGCTTCTTTCAGCAGCAGCTCTGCCACATCACAGCCGGTTACCCGTTCTTTGAATTTTTTTCCCTGTTGTTCTGCTGCCCAGAGGACGCCGGCACCGTCAGGAATCACCAGGTCTGCACCTTGTAAAACCCGGGCCAGTTCTTTATCCTCTTGTGCCTTCATCACCATTTCGGCATTTGCCGTCGCAATCGACGCGGCCAAGCCCTGATCGACGCAGGAAAAAACAAAGTCCTTCGTTTCCTCTACAGTGATATTCGCAATGGGAACAGATAATACATCGATTTTACCAGACAAAATCCATCTCCGCCTTATCGTTTAGAAATTTACCTCTGCCAGACAACAGTTTTCCATCTGTTTTAGGCACTTTATCATTTATTATAGCTGAAATTCGCTATGATGTACATATATTCCCGCAATTTATCAACAGGTTTAATTATTCAGCAGGCGTTCGAAGGACGCACCAAAGCGGCGGCTCAAAGCTGCCAGTACGTGCGTCTCATCGACACCTGCGTGCAGAACCTGACGGGCCTCATCACGGGCAGCAGCCAAGAGGGACACGTCACGGATAATGTCGGCCGCCTTCAAATCGGGCAGTCCATGCTGCAAATAGCCAAAGAGCTGGCCTGAGCCGCGCAAGAGCAAGTCTTTTTCTGCCAGGGCAAACCCATCGTGAATGGTTTCCATATAATGCAGGCGCTGCCGCGTTTCCTCACTGCCCTGATGGGCCAGGAGGATGCAATAGGCCTGTAAGTCCCCACGGCCTACGCGGCCGCGCAGCTGATGCAGCTGGGCCAGGCCAAAGCGTTCGGCCCCATCGATGAGGATGAGGGTTGCATTCGGCACATTGACGCCGACTTCAATGACGCTCGTTGCGACGAGGAGCTGAATAGCACCGGCAGAAAACTGTTCCATGACGGCATCCTTTTCTTTTCCCGACATACGGCCATGGACAAGGCCACAGGAAAACTCCGGAAAAACGGCACTGCGCAGCGTGTCATACAGGGCTGTCGCAGCCTGCAAATCGACATTCTCCGACTCTTCAACGAGGGGACAGACGACATAGCACTGCTGGCCCTGGGCCATGTTTTTGCGCATGAATGTATAAATACGCTGGCGCATGGACTCGCCGACAGCATAGGTTTTGACGACTTTACGTCCTGGCGGCAGCTCGCGGATGGACGATACATCGAGGTCGCCATAGAGGGAAAGGGCCAGCGTACGGGGAATAGGCGTAGCTGTCATGAACAAGACATGCGGCGACCGCCCTTTATCCTGCAGTGCCGCCCGCTGGCGCACGCCAAAGCGGTGCTGTTCATCTGTAACGACCAGGCCGAGATCGGCAAAGAGAACGTCCTCCTGGATGAGTGCGTGCGTACCGATGAGGATCTGGATCGTACCGGCCTGAAGCGCTGTCAGGAGAGTCTTTCGCTCCTTTTCGCCCGTCCGGCCCGTAAGCAGGGCAATGCGCACGGGCAAATCGTGAAAGAGACGGCAAAACTCTTCATAATGCTGGACGGCCAGGATTTCCGTCGGTGCCATTAGAGCACCCTGGTAGCCATTTTCTACAATCTTTGCCAAGGCCAGGGCGGCTACGACCGTTTTCCCAGAGCCTACGTCGCCTTGGATGAGGCGCTGCATAGGCACTTCCCCTTCCATGTCGTTCTGGATGTCCAAAAAGGCTGCCGTCTGGCCTCGCGTGAGCTGAAAGGGCAGCTGGGCAAAGAGCTGGCGCAAGAGGCTGCCATTGGGCCCACACTTAATCCCCTGGCGGCCGCCTTCCTTGCGCCGCCGCAAGAGGAGCCCCATTTGCATATCAAATAATTCTTCATAGGCCAGCTGCTGCCGGGCCTTTTCCTGTTCTTCCCGCGTCGCCGGAAAATGCATTTGCTCATACACAGCCAGGCGGGGCTGAACAGAGTGGCGCGTCGCAACACAGGGTGCCGGCAGCAGTTCCGGTTCCTGCCGGGCTAAGGCAAGGGCAGCCCGGACAGCCCGGCGCAGATCATTTTGCATAAGGCCATCGGTCAGGCCATACACGGGCATAAACCCATTCCCATGGGGTCTTCCTTCTTCTACATCTGGCGTATTCATTTGCCGCCGGCCGTAAGCCCATTCAATTTTGCCAAAGGCAGTTACAGTCATACCCGTATGAAACTGTTTCTTTTTAAAGGGCTGATTAAACCAGGTCATTTCTACAGAGCCCGTCTCATCGCGCAGGACGACCTTCAAAATGGTCATACCCCGCCGCGGTCGTAATTCCTGTATCGTGCCAACAGTCCCACAGACCAGGACCGGCAGGCCTGCTTCCCCGTCGGCCTCCCCCAGGGAGACGACGTGACTGCGGTCTTCATATTCCCGCGGAAAATATTGGAGCAAATCCGAAATTGTCTCTATGCCCAGACGGGCAAAAAGCCTTGCCCGTTGTTTGCCAATGCCGGGCAGACGCTTCATTGAATTTTCCATAAACTTCTCCTTGTCATATGATATTATTTATTGTATCATATCTAGTGAACTCTTTTTGTGATTAGTCCTTGATTTTATCTTTCTTTTATGATAGGATTTATATGTTGTACTGCGAAAGTACAAGGAGGTGTTACTCATGGCAAATTTTTGCGAAATCTGCGGTAAAGGTACCGTAACGGGCATGAACGTCAGCCATTCCCACTTAAAGACCAAAAGAACTTGGAAGCCGAATATTCAGAGAGTACGCGCTATCGTTGACGGCGAAGTAAAACGCGTAAACGTCTGCACGCGCTGCCTCCGTTCCGGTAAAGTACAGCGTGATGTTTAATCCTGTATAAAAAAAGGTGATTCTTTTTCGAATCATCTTTTTTTATATGCCGTGCATGCATAACCCCCTGCCAGGTGGCAGGGGGTTATTTTTATACATAGGCTACGCCACTGATGCGCCGTGCCAGTGCAGCAGCCCGTTTTTCTACGTGCGGGCAGCTGAGGATACTGCGCGGCTCGTTGGCCGTTTCCATAAGGGCAAAATGACCGGGCAGGACAAAATTCTTATTACAGTTCAAGGCCCCGATGATCTGTTCCGCCACAATGTCTCCGCCGCTGTAGCCGGAGACGACAAGGGCAAAAATCCGCTTATGGGAAAAGGTATCCCAGTCCTTGCGGAACAAGGCCGTAAGGCGGTTAAAGAAGGCCATAATGTTAGCACTGACGGCATCGTTATAGTTTGGACATATGAGTACCAGCGTATCGCACTGCTTGATGGCCGGGTAAACCTGCTCGACAATGACGCCGCCGTAGAAGCAGTCCCCCTTTTCACCAAAATGAAGGCACGCTTCATAGCTGCAGCCGCGGCAATCGACGACGCTGCCATTGCGCAAGGAAATTTCCTGGACTGACATTTCCGGAGGCAAGTGCTGCCGTACGAGTTCCCACAAGAGGAGGGTATTGCTCGTCCGGCGGCTGCTGGCATGCAACGCCAGTACGCGCTGGCCCATGCCCTCCCAGCGGGGCACAAAGGCCGTCACTTTTTTTACGAGGCGGCGGGCACTTTCCTTATAGGCCTGCAGATTATCAATGCCCTGCAATTTCGCCTGCACATTAAAATTATAGAGGGATCCCGTCCCTTCTACGAGTGGTTTGCCCGGGAATGCGCAGCCGGCCCGGTTGGCCATAAAGATCAGTTCACGGCCTATTTTTTTGGTAAACAGTTCCTCCGAGCCGTCGACCAGGACAGCGCCGGTCCAGCCTTCCAAACAATGGCTGTGACACGATAAATGATACAGCAGGCGGGCATAGGAGAGATTCATGCCGCCACGGGCCAGATTGACAGCAAAGAGCAGCTGCCGGTCTTTTCCGTCCGGCGCAGTACGCAAGGCGGTGTCGGGACACAGGGCTATAAATTTTTCCAAATGGCTGATCAGCTTGTAAGGTGTCCCTGCCAGGGCGTATGCGAGAATCGTATCCAGGCGGGAAACACCTTCCTTATCCTGCCAATCCAATTGTACCACGTAGAGCATGCTATCCCTCCTTTATCGCAGGGCACACAGATTCATATAGGCCAGCTGCAGCCGTTCGTACAGGCTCTGGCACAAGGGCAGGTCCTCGTACTCGATACCTGCCGGGGTAAAGCGGTTTTTAACGCCGAAAAAGGCACCCTTAGCAGCGTCACCCAGATAGACCGAGCCGTAATGCCAATGGCCGCGCAGGCTAAGGAGAATCGAAAGAGCGGCGGACGAAAGGGCTGGTGCAATGTAGGGCTTATAGCCTAACTCGCGGACACGCATATTTGCCTGCACGACCCGTCCCGTCAATTCCCTGGAAAGGGCGTCGTCATAGGCTGTGACACTGTCGGCAATGACCAGATCTGCCCCATGGGGGCCAAAGGCCCGGCCAGCCGTTAGATAATGCGTAAAGCGGCCATCCTTTTCAGCATAGTAGCAGGCCCGGGCGTTCATGACGCCTAAGCCATAGCCTTGGATTTGCCAGGGCTTAAGGCCCGACGCGTCGAGAAAGGCTGCACACAAGGGATCTACAGGATCTGAAACGACGCATACGAGTTCTCTATAGGCAGCCGCCCTGGCTAAGGCCGCAAAATGGCCGATAAGGCTGCGGTTCGCAGCGAGCTGGGCCATGCGCACGTCCCCTTTTGCTTCTAAAGGCGGCACGCCCTTAGAGGCACAAAAAACAAAGACGTCACAGTCAAAAAGGCAGTCCTCCTGTACGATATCTACAGGTGGCAAGAGCGGTTCTGTCCCCTGACCGGCAAAGGGATAGCGGATTTGATTGATTTCCATTTCCAGCCGGCTGAGGTTCTTCTCGTTCAGGTCACAAATACCTATAGACTCAATATCAGCTGCACCTAAGAGCCGCAAGCCAATGAGCAGCGTCGTACCTACGTCGCCCAAGGCCAGGATATGAAGGCGCTGCTTCTTCTGCGTCGTAAACGGGCAGCCCGTGAGAGGCAGCGGCGCTATAATGCCGGCCTCACGTGGCAATTCATGGACGTACCGTTTATTTTCCATCATCTGTATCCCCCTTTTCATCGCTCTTCCAGTGTTCCCCCCAGCGCAGGCGTACGAGCCGTTCGATATCATTTTCAATGAAGCGTGTCAGGTCCATATTTTCATCAAACTTGACGCCTACATCGATATCCGGATAGCGCGGATACGTAACGACTTCACCTAAACGTTTTAAGGTCAGCCTTTTTTCGTACGTTTCCTGATAGACATCCTGCAGGGTTTTTAAAATTATATGTGCATTTTTCAGGCACGTCAGAGAATAGTAGAAATCCGCTTCCGCATCACCATGCTTAATGAACGCAGGTTTTACGTACGGCAGGATCAGATTGATCGACGGATTGCGGTCGTAGCCGCTGTAATTATCGGCATTATCTATACTGTCGCCGCCAATAAAGGGGTAGCAGTCCCGTTCATTCATCCAGACCTCCAGTGTCGGCAGGAAATAGGCGCATTCGGCTTTAATATGTTTTTCTGCCATCATGTCCATGGCCTGGCCTGTCATGACCCCTACGAGGGCTTCTTTGATTTCTACCTGATTCTTCATTAAATACGGCGTCAGCATACGCATGCGATGGCCCTTGTGCAAGAGGTCATCGATGAGGATAACCGGGCGGTTAAAGGACTTAATCGTCTTGACCTGGTTTTCCACAGAAGAATAGTGATGCGTTTCAGCAATGGTAAAGCCTTTCACAGAGCGGTTAAAATATTTTTCTATGTGCAGGGCCTTGGTTACTGTATTCGGCACGAGGACATCGCTCAAGGCCTTACCAAAGGGCACGGACATATAGGGACCGCGCCGCTTTTTCTTATCTTCAATGATGGAGACGCCGTTGATATGGGCCACTTTATTGATGATTTTATGGTGTACTGCACTCGTATTAAAGGACAGGAGCAATTTGCCCGGATAAATATGGCGCATGGTCCGCAGCAAATTAGAATGGGCCTGATCGAGCACCTTCAGTACGCGGGGATTCTTATTAAAGGGGTTCTTAATGATCGTTTCTACATCCCGGAAGATGACGATAGGCGACTTCATATTGACGGCGTAGAGAGGCTGTATGGAGCCTGGCGGTTCGATGTTGATAAAGCCCTGTTTTGCCAGCGCGTCCAGGACGGGCCGGTTATAGCCGGCCTCATCGACAGGATGATAGACCGCATAGGCATAGTCCCGGGCAATGAGTTCCGTCAGGATTTCTGTAATCAGTATCTGGCCGGCATTGGAAATATCCGCATCATCAGCAATGTACATGAAGCCAATGCAGGCAATGTTACCGTCGGCCGATTGGCGGATGTGTGCTGCTGTCTGCATGTCACCGAATTCATTCAATAAATCTTTATTTCGTACACCATGGACTGCCGCATAGGCAATCATCCGCTTTTCTGTACCGGCATTATCGATATAGAGCGTCCAGACCCGTTCCTTGTCCAGGTTGCGGTCCCGTTCGATGTAGCGGTCGATAACGTCGATATCATAGCCCATTTGAGTCAGACGGCCATAAATAGGCCAAAGACTTTCTGCCCCCCGCGGCCGGAATGCGCCGATGCCGATTTCCCTGGCTTCCAGAACGTGCTTATAGGCCGGTTCACGCAGGTACAGGTTGTTGTCGTAAATAAAGCTCTGCGCTACGGCATCGATGAGGTTAGAAATATCCCGGTTCAGGTCAATATTTTCACGGATCCGCGTCGAGCTGATATCTTCATAGAATTTATCCAGCAAAAGCGGCACGACCTTCGCCGTAATGGGATAGCCGCCATGGGGGCCGCCATCTTCATTCTCCCGCGTTTCCCGGGCAAAGGCAATATGGTTCACCGTATGGATTGAATCTGCCGTCGGCGTCGCCTTATAGGCCGAAGCATTTTCAATAACGTCCGTACCGACGGCAATGTACAATTCCTTGCCGGAAAAAATTTCCTTTAAGCGGTGAATATCTGCCTCATTGGCGATATTGACAGATACATCGTCCGGGAAGGGATAAATATCCTCTTCATCAGCAACGGACATGTTCATAATCTTGCGGCGCATGAGCCGGGGCTGCGTATGCTTGGACCAGGAAAACTCATCCAGTGCCAGGTACACTTCAAAGCCCAGATCGCGGATCTTGCAGGCTACCGCCTTATGGCCCAGGCTGAAGGGGTCAAAGGTGCCCGGGTAGAAGCATGCCTTTCGATGAAGGGGCAGATCGAAAGCGCCCTGATGCAGGAATTCGTGCATACCGATATAGCGGTAAATATGGTTCAAAACAGCGGCATTACTGTAGAAATCCAGCGTTCGTTCCGTATTTTCACAGAGGGTAATGAGCAGTTTTTTATACGAATGGGCAAAGAGGAAATCCGTCTGCTCTATAGGCATGTACGGGCTGTGATAAATGAAACGGCCTATGTCGCGGAAGGCATCACGGCTCAGTTCCTTATCGTAATGGGCATAGGCCTTGATCATGATATACAGAAGCTGCCGCTGGCGTTCCCTATTTTTACCTTCGTTATTGGGAAAGTCCCGTTCAAATTCATGGAAATGTTCCAGGACGACGCCCACAGTATTCACCATGGACGAAGCCATCTGCGTATTTGCCGTCAGGATTTGCGTACGGATTGTCGTTGCAAATTCATCGAAGACCTGAGGCGGCAGTTTCAGGATCATCTGGCCCAGGAACTGCGGTACGTATTTTGAAATCTGCAGGTCTCCGATTTCAAGGCCATTAAACAATTCGACGGCCATTTCATTCCGCTGGGCATAGGTCATGTGGCTGGCAACGTCCAAGAGTCCCTGGCCGGCCACCTGGCGGACAAAAAACGATTCACTTACCTTCAAAAGGTTATTCAAATGCATGCCCAAATGCATGACACTGCCACTATCGCGGCTTTCATCCATATAATGCAGGACGAGCTCGATATTGGCAACCTTGACGACCCAATGGACACCGGTCTTCAAGTCATCCAGGAAGAGAGCTCCTTCTTGTTCATAAAAGGCTTCTTTTTCTGCAGGCAGCCCCTTGGCTTCCAGCAGGTCGCGCCAAAAATCATCATCCGTATAGCCGGCTACGACGTGACGGGACGAGTAAATAGAGGCAATGCGCACATTGAAATCAGCGTCTTTACGGGCTGCCAAAATAAAGGAATTGGCCATATTGCCAAACGGCGCATCAAAGCATTCGGGCTTAATGTCGTTCAGTGTTTTCAAGAGGATAATCCGCAATTCCGACGTATAATCATCCTGTTCGTAATACTCCCGCAAAATCTGCATATACGCCGGCCGGTCCTGAACGCGGCAATTCTCCAGCAGGGAGCAGACAAAGGGACTCAGGCAATAGCTGATCCACAGACGGTGCTGCATGGTAAAGCGCAAGCCCGGTTTAATAGTCTGGGACAGGTACTGCCGGAACAAGGTCAGGTTTGTAATCTTTTTGTGAGGCAGGGTTACGCCTTCCGGCAACTCCTTACTGGAATGAATATTGAAATTAGCTATAATGCTTCCCATGAGTTCGGCCGCTTCCATGCGGATATCGCCTTCACGGTGCGACAAGAGCTCATACAAATACTTCAGGGTCATCAATTTCTGATGTTCCGTCATGTACATGGAATATTCCCGGAAAATGCCGATGTACGTGCGCACATTTTTCCAATTCCGTTCACTCCGGGCAGCTTCGATGAGATTACCAAAATCACTTTCATTGCGGAAAAGGCTCATGAGGCGAAGGTTGTGGTCAATGGCAGCAAATTTGAGCTGGTCGACAATATCCGTTCCTTCCATGAGTACCCGTTCCCGTTGCCGCCGCTGCGGCGGAAATAAAGGAGCCTGGGCAAAGTCATCTGGCAAGTCCGTCATGACGCCCTGTTCCCGCATAAAGGCTTCAAAATCTGCCAGCTTGGCATATACCTTCTGATAGCGTTGTTTTTTCTTTTCATCTACGTTATCGAGCTTACTCAAAATGACATTAAATGCTTCTTCCAGGGTATAGAAATGGACGATTTCTTTCTTCGTCTTGGCATCGCGGCTGCTCTTGACGCGGAAGTCAGCATAAATGAGCAGCAGCGATTCAGCCGACAAATTTTCCAATTCCAAATCCCAGACCGAATGGTTGGCGGCAATATGGCCGATAATAGAAAGGCCGGTCCGGTCACAGCAAAGGCTGGTATAAAAATAATGAAGATACGGCACGCGCCGGGCTTCCTTTTTCCGGCAGCCGTATTTTCCTATATCGTGGCACACAGCCGCCCCGGAAATAAGGCCCAAATCGATGGGGACCTCGCACTGGCTAAGCTGTCTGGCCATATACATCGCCACATAATGGACGCCGCCTATATGCCCTAGCGTATTATACGGTGTAATATCAATACCGAGGCGCATAAATTCATAGACATAAAAGTCCATGATCAGTTTTTTCATGCGCAGGTATTCTGACGTATACGTGTTAGCCCGTATTTCATCACTGCTGAGTAGCTGAATATCTTTCGTCGGATCGAAGGGAAGACGGTACCGTTCGTAACGGTATAAGCCACGTAATACCTGCAGAATAAACAGACGGCCTGCCCGGTACTGCGGCGCATCCGTCAGAGCCGGAAGCATCATGGGGTCATCCCAGGAATCCTTATTTTCCGGAAAGATCCGCACGAGGATAGAATTATAGCAGTACAGCAGCCAGCCGCCATCAGGACTGTCCTTGAGCAGGGAAAACCGCGCTTGCAGCTCTTCCAGTACCTGCGGTGCATAAAAACGGCCATCGGCACCGGCAACAGAGGCCAGTGTTTCTGCGAGGGGCCGCAGTACAGACTCGCTGCAAAGCGTTTGCAACAGTGTTTCATCAAAGACCGGACGCCGTCGGAAGCTTTCTTCATTCAAGGCATGCCGAAGTGCTTGATATATGGTAATACCGTCACTCTTCATAGTCTATCCCTCCAAAACACAACAAGACGCCAGGACGGCGTCTTGTTGTATTCATCATAATTTATTCAGCATATAGTTCCCGATTACGTTTGACGATATCCATAATAAGGTTCGCCGTTTCCTCTATGGCTTTAGACGATACGTCGATAACCGGGCAGTGAAGGCGCCGCATGACACTGCGGGCATACGTTAATTCTTCGTTGATGCGGTCAATATTGGCATAGCTGGCATTGGCGTCGAGGCCCATACTGCGCAGCCGTTCACTACGGATAAAATTCAGCTTGAAGGGATCAATGATCAGGCCTACAACTTTGCGGGCCGGAATCTGGAACAGTTCCGGTGGCAGGGCCACTTCCGGCACCAAGGGCAGGTTAGCCGCTTTGATCCGCTTATGAGCCAAGTACATGGATAAAGGCGTTTTAGATGTACGCGATACGCCGACGATGACGATATCCGCTTTCAGGAAACCTACAGGGTTCTTGCCATCATCATATTTTACGGCAAATTCAATGGCTTCTACGCGTTTGAAGTATTCCTCATCGAGGCGGTGAATCATACCGGCTTTCATAGTCGGCTCTGTAGACGCAATCTGTCCTATCCCTGCGAGCATCGGGCCGATAATATCGACAACGGTAATCTTCCGTCCTTCTGTCAGCGTCTGTAAGCGCCGCCGCAAAACCGGAGAAATGATGGTATAGCAGATCATGGCATTATTTTCTTCTGCTTTTTTTACAATATCGTCTATCTGCTGTTCCGAACGTATATATGGAATACGTACAATGTTAAACTCCTCCTGATTGTACTGGCTGGCAGCAGCCCGGGCCACGCGTTCTGCCGTTTCTCCCAGTGAATCAGAACAAGCATACACTATGGGTTTATCCACTTACGATCTCCTCCCTAATCCGCATTCTACAAAGAGGCGGGTAATATTGGTCTTAGAAATTCTGCCTACAATATGTAATTCCTTGCGATCTTCCTGTTCCCGGTTCAAGACGTTCACGACAGGCAGGCAATCCACTTCGTATTCCATCAGCCGTTGCGCCGCTACCAATGCCTGTTCTTCCGGTTCTACATAGATGAGCTTGCTGGCCGGGGTCATTACCATGCGTACAGGTAACGAGCGCAGGTCATTATTTCCCAGGGCCGTTCGCAGCAGGTCCTTCCGGGACACGACGCCGACCAGGATATTGTCATTGGCAACGAATACGGTTCCTACATCTTCTGTAAACATGGCGATTACAGCATCATACGCGCTGGTATGTTCACCTACGACAACGGGCTGGGACAGGCACGACTCTACTTTAATATCTGTAATCACGCGGGACAGCAGATCTTTTTCCTTATTGCCTGTAAAGAAATAGCCCAATTTCGGGCGGGCATCAATGAGGCCCAGCATTGTCAGAATGGCCAGATCAGAGCGCAGAGCAGCCCGCGTTACATGCAATTTGGCCGCAATGTGCTGTCCCGTAATCGGGCTTTGTTCCTTGACAATATTCAATATCGTTTCCTGGCGTTCCGATAACATGTTCTCCGTTCACCTCCTGCGTATCAATAATTTGATTGTATGCAATAATAAGTATATACTATCTCTTCCATATACACAATAAATACCTGCCTGATATAGAAAAATAAGATAGTATACAAATAAAGACGGATCAAAAGAATAGCCTAATACTCTTGATCCGTCTTTTTTATGTCATTCTGTTACCACGTATAATCTTCGGTATCAGCACGGCCTTTGCCGGTGAGGGAATCCATAAGTATCCGCTGTTCTATCTGTGCTACATTCTTTCTGGTCGCAACGACCGCATCGGGGTTAACCGATACAGAATCAATGCCACTCTTGACGAGGAATTCCGTAAAGTCCGGATATACACTCGGGGCCTGGCCACAAATAGAAACGGTCTTGCCGTCTTTGTGTGCCACATTGATCAGATGACGGATAGCTCTCTTTACTGCCAGGTTCCGTTCATCAAAGAGCGGTGCTACCGTATCATTATCACGATCGCAGCCCATGATGAGCATGGTCAAATCGTTGGAGCCAATGGAATAGCCATCGACGAATTTATTGAACTGGTCCGCCAGAATGATGTTGGAAGGAATTTCAGCCATGAGCCAAACTTTAAAGTCCGGGCCACGATGCAGTCCTTCTTCAGCCATGATCTTAACGACCTTTTCCATTTCGTCAACGCGGCGGCAGAACGGAATCATGACGTTCAGATTCTTGAAGCCGAATTCTTCACGTACCTTGCGGACAGCTTTGATTTCCAGCTTGAAGGCTTCGATGTATTTGGGATCGTAGTAACGGGAAGCACCACGCCAGCCGAGGAGGGCGCTGCTTTCCTGCGGTTCGTATTTATCGCCGCCTTTAAGATTGCGGTATTCACTCGATTTGAAATCGCTGAAACGCAGCGTTACCGGGCGCGGAGCCAAAGCCTGGCAAACCTTGCGCATGCCGTCAGCCAGCTGGTCTACGACGCGTTCGGGGTGACCGATTTCGATGAGATACAGCGGATGTTCATGAATGAACGTCGTCCAAATAAATTCTTCACGCATGAGGCCGATGCCATCGCACGGCAGAACACCATATTTTTCAGCCAAATCGGGGTTGCCCAGGTTCATATAAATCTTCGTCCCCGTAATAGGTGCTGCTTCGGCAGCGACAACCGTAGCACTGGCAGCCGGTGCGGCAGCAGCCGGTTTGACGATGTCTTCTACGACGCCTTCATAGACAATACCATTGGTGGCATCTACAGTGATTTCCTGGCCATCCTGAATGGTCGTCGTAGCTTCCTGGCTGCGGCTCTTCGTGCCAACGATGCAAGGAATACCGAGTTCACGGCTGACGATGGAAGCGTGGCAGGTCATGCCGCCGGCATCGGTGACGATTGCTTTTGCTTTTTTCATAGCCGGTACCCAGTCCGGAGCTGTCATGGTCGTAACAAGGATTTCGCCGTCTTTAAATTCGGCGATCTTCGAAGGATCAAGGATAACATGTGCTTTACCGGCAGCATGTCCCGGGCTGGCAGGAAGACCTTTGACCAGCGTATTGCGTTCTGTCGTCATAGCTGTGTGTTCCCCGCTTTCTGTTTGTGTATGTTTCTTTTCTTTATTCTTTTTGGACCATACGGTTTCCGGACGGGCCTGGAGGAGCCAGAGCTTGTTCGTCCGTTCATCAACGCCCCATTCCATATCCATATAGCAGCCGTAATGTTCTTCAATGGCTTTCGCATAGCCTGCCAGTTCACGTACCTGGTCATCGGAAATGGCCTGCTGCTTCCGTTCTGCTTCCGGTACGTCCTGTTCTTCTACATCTCCATCGGGTTTGCGAACCAATTTGATCGGTTTGTCGTTAACCATCTTGGAGATGATTTCCAGTGTATCCTTTTTAACGCGGAAGTTATCCGGCGTAACCGTTCCTTGTACGACGTATTCACCTAAGCCCCAGGCGCCTTCAATGGTAATCGTCGAATCATCACCCGTTACCAGGTCAACCGTAAACATAACGCCGGCAGCCTTGGAGAAGACCATCATCTGGACAGCTGCACTAAGGGCAACGGAAAGATGATCAAAACCCTGTTTCGTACGATAGTACGTAGCGCGGTCCGTAAAGGTCGAAGCATAGCATTCTTTAACCTTTTCGATAACCATATCAGCGCCATGGACATTAAGATATGTATCCTGCTGGCCGGCAAAGCTGGCATCCGGCAAATCTTCGGCCGTAGCGCTGGAACGAACGGCTACAAACGGATCCTTTATGCCTTCCTTTTTGCCCAATTCTTCATAGTTGGTACGGATAGCATCAGCCAGGTCCTTAGGCATTTCCGCATCGCAAATAGCTTTACGGATAGCTGCTGTTACATCATGCAGCTGTGTGCTGTCTTCTACATCGGTCAAGCCCTTTAATAATTCCTTTATCTTAACATCAAGGCCTGTAGCATGCATGAAATGCCGATACCCTTCAGCAGTCGTTGCAAAGCCATACGGAACAGGCACTTTCGTCTGCGATGTCAATTCGCCCAGAGAAGATGATTTTCCCCCAACAAGAGCTACGTCTGCGCGGCGCAGTTCGTCAAACCATAACACAAATGCTTTATCTCTGTCCATCATACCTTACCTCCTGAAACCCTCTAATTATATATGCTTAATGTTACTTATTTCGTATTTATAGTACCCTATTTGTATCATATTGTCAATGAATTTGCAAAAAAAGACATAATACCTTTTTAAGAGTATGTCCTTTACAGCAAATATCGTACTATTCTAAAAAAGTTCCTTGTATTCTTGTACATCTGTTTTAGTTGCCATACTACGTGCCGGAACAGCCCCATGAGCACCGTCAAAATTTGTCCCGGCCCCTATTTGTCCCTATTCACAGAGCGCACTGGTGTGTTATAATTAGAAATTAGTAAAGCTATATATAATAGAATTAATATGATTACCACAAGGAGTATCAGGAGGAACTATGTATACACCCAGACGCAGAGCGAAACACGCCAAACACGGCGGTCCGCTGCATCGTTTCCGCATGCTGATTGTCTTACTTATCGTCGTCATGGCCGGCCTTGGTTTTGGCTACATCTTTGCTGCCTATCAAACATTGCCGCCAGTAAGCAACAATATGCGTCCTGCCGTTTCCTCGCAGGTATTCGACCGTCACGGCCGTTTGATCACGACCCTGCATTCCGATCAGAACCGCCTGCCTATCGACATCAACAAGGTGCCCCAGAATTTGCAGAACGCCTTTATTGCCGCCGAAGATAATCGTTTTTACGATCACATCGGTATCGACCCCATTGGCATTCTTCGTGCCATTGTCACCAATCTGACCAACCACGGTATCGCCCAGGGGGGCAGTACGATCACCCAGCAGCTGGCTAAGAACGCCTTCCTTTCGCAGGAACAAACATTAAAGCGTAAAGTACAGGAAGCCATGCTGGCTTTGGAAATCGAACACAAGTACAGCAAAAAAGAAATTCTGGAAATGTACATGAACCAGATCTATTTTGGTCAAGGCGCGTACGGTATTCAGACGGCTGCCAAAACGTATTTCAATAAGGACGTCGATCAGCTGTCATTGACGCAGTGCGCTATGCTCGCCGGGTTACCTAAGAGTCCTAACTATTACTCGCCGTTTAATAATTTGAAAGAAGCTGAAGCCCGTAAAAACGTCGTTCTCGACCAGATGGCCAAATACGGCTACATTACGACGGCCCAGGCAGAAGAAGCTAAAAAAGCCAGCCTTGAATTGTCCCAAAACAAGCAGACTGCTGCTAACTCCGAAACAGAATCGTTCATCGATTACGTATCCCAGCAGGTGGCTGCCAAGTACGGCGACGATGCGCTTTACAAGGAAGGCCTGAAGATTTACACGACCTTGGATACAGAAAAGCAGCACGCAGCGGTCAAGGCTATGCGCGATCTGCCTGATAACTACACCGATGCCAATGGCCTGACACAGCCGCAGGGCGCCCTCGTTTCCATTGACCCCCAGACCGGTTATATCTTAGCTATGGTCGGCGGCCGTGGCCAGGACAGCTTCAACCGTGCCAGCATGGCAGTCCGCCAGCCCGGTTCGGCCTTTAAGCCTTTCGTATACCTTACAGCCCTTCAGGATGACATGACCCCTGATTCGACCATGGAAGACAAGAAAGTATCCTATGGCGGCTGGAGTCCGCAGAACTCGGAAAAATCTTATGGCGGTACGATGCCCCTGCGTCAGGCCCTGGCCCTCTCGGTCAACACCATTGCCGTCCAGTTGGCTGACAAAGTCGGTACAGAAAAGATCATCAACAATGCCAAGAAGATGGGCATAACAACCCTCGTCGACAAGGGCAGCCCCAATGATAACAACCTGGCCATGGCCCTGGGCGGCCTCACGCGCGGCGTTACACCGCTTGAAATGGCCAGTGCCTACGGCACCTTCGCCAACAAGGGGGTCCACGTTAAACCGACGGCCATCATCAAGATTCTCGACCGCAATGGCAACGTCATTGAAGATAACAGCAACAACAAAGCTGACGCAACGCGGGTTATGTCCGAACGGGAAGCCTATGAAATGACTTCCATGCTCGAAGGCGTCATCGATCACGGCACAGGTACGGCCGCTGCCATCGGTCAGCCTGCTGCCGGCAAGACCGGTACGACAGACGATAATAAAGACGCCTGGTTTGTCGGCTATACGCCGACCATCGTCACCGCTGTCTGGATTGGCGATGACACCGGTTCCCACAGTCTGGGTGAAGTATACGGCGGCACGATTCCGGCAAGGATCTGGCACGATTATATGGTTTCTGCTGTCGATGGGGAATCGACGAAGGACTTCTCCGTACCGGAGGGCATGGCCCGTCAGGCACGGCAGACCGTTTCTGAGCAAAAGACGACAACGACGACAAAGACGCAAAAAGAAACACCGAATAAGACGGAAACCAAAACTGCCGATACGGATAAAACCGACACGTCAGATACACAGCGCAGCAAATCACAACAGGCTGACAAGAATAACAAGGCCCAGTAGGGCTGCATAAAAACCGGGACGGCAGAGCCGTCCCGGTTTTATTTCTCACAAAAGGAGAGACCTATGTTTAATCGCATTGTATTTTTCTGGAAAATAGGCTGTATAGGCGCCCTCTTGGGCTGTGTCAACTGGTTTATGTATCATCAGGGCCTGCCTTTTCTTTCTTCTTGGTGGACACTGCTGCCCTTCCTGCTCCTGCCTTTTAGCTTTTCCCTGGCTTATAACGCTATTCACGCAGTCCCATCGTGGCTGGAAAAAATCTTCGCCTGGACAGGCGGTTACTGGTTTGTCTTTACCTTGTATTCCTTTTTCTTCGCCCTGCTCTATGGCCTGGCCTTTTTGCTCTGCGCCCTGAGCCGCTCCCTGTCCCTCTGGCACTTGTACGCGCCCCTTGCTGCACAGGTTCTCTTTGTACTCTGTCTGCTTCTTCTCTGTTACGGTTCATGGCACGCCCTGCACCCGGTCACACGGACCGTTACCGTCCAAACAGATAAGGTTGCTGCGCCTGTTACCCTGGCGTTTCTCACGGACCTGCACTTAGGACCGCTGCAAAGCAACTGGTATAGCCGCCGGCTGGTAAAGCGGATCAATGACCTGTCTGCGGATGCGGTCCTATTGGGCGGTGACCTCATCGATGCCCACTTGGACTTTGTCCTCCGCGACGGCAGCTACCGGGCCTTTGAACAGATCAAAGCACGCCTGGGTACGTACGCCGTTTTTGGCAATCACGACTTTTTTGACGGTGATATCGACCGGGAAGATCAGTATTTCTCATCCATCCGCTTCTTGCGTCACGAACAATGGGAACTAGTCCCCGGTCTGGTACTTACAGGCCTCAATGATTATATCCATTTTCCTTCAGCTGCCGTTCCTGCCTGTGATCCCGGAAAGTTCAATATCCTCATCGATCACGAACCGCTGCGCATCTCCCAAGCAGAAGCAGCCGGGTATGACCTGTATCTGGGCGGCCATACTCACGGAGGGCAGTTCTTCCCCGTTACGACGATTACGAACCGCCTGTATCAGCTCAACTACGGCAGCCGCTATTTCGGCAAGCTCCTGGCCATCGTTTCCAGTGGCTATGGTTCGTGGGGCATGCCCTTCCGCACGGGCCCGGCACCGGAAATCGTCGTCATCAACATCAACAGACGCCCATAAAAACAGCTCCAACCGGTTACCTACCGGCTGGAGCTGTTTTATTCCTTTTTATTTACGTACCAGCTGCTGAGAAGGGACACAAGCGTCTACTATTTCATTGCCAGAACGCCAAATCCACTGCTTGTCTGTGTCTTCAAGCCACACGTTGCCATTGCCCTGGCCTGCATCATCAAAGCAGAGCTGCAGGCTGTTAGCAAAGACCAGGCGCACCGTACCAATATACGTGTCCTGTGACGCTAAGGGATAGTTACACAGGCCCGTAGCATGTTGACGCGCCGTTGCTTCCTCTTCCTGTTGAATGTCGACAGACAGAATAGGCTGGCCCAGTAAGGGCGCAAGCAAGGTTTCGCTATCGAATACAGCCAGGCTGCCATTGCGGCTGCTGCGCAGGTTCGCCGGCAGGAGATTCTTGCTGACGCGGACACTGCTGCTTTCATTGTACAAGATTTCGAAGGTCCCCCTGTCCGTTATGAGCAGCAGCGGTTCATGCACGCGGAAGCGGATCGGCATACGCAGGCGCTGGACGAGATCGCGGCCTTCCTCAAGGGAAAAGCGTGTGCCATTAGGCGTATAAAAGAGACTGTTTCCGTCATTTACTTTTAATTTATAAAATTCTTCCGCCGGGAAGAGATATTGGCGCTCATCCTTACTATAGGTCATGCAGTCAGGGCCATCCAAAAAGCGTATTCCTTTGAGGGTTGCCCCTTCTATATCCAGGGCCTGCAGCATGCGTTGCAGCTCGTCCGGATTTTGCCACACTACGGCACCCCACTGGGCCGGATCAAAACACGAATTGATAAAACGATCTTTTCCACCAAGTATCTGCACAGGCATTCACTTCCTCTCCTCATAAATTAGGACTCATATAGTATTATATCACAACAAAAAAATCCCCAGCCAGCAAACAATATGCTGGCTGGGGAACAGTCACCTTCAGAACTGCGGCAGGCGGCGTGAATCAGACATCCATGTAGGCGCCGGCCATAGCCGATACGGCTAACTTCGAATAGAGCCGCTGTACAGGCGATTTAGGTTTCAGCTGCGGTACCTTCCAGTTGCGTTTCCGTTCTGCCAGAATAGCTGTTACTTCTTCCGGCGTTTGTTTTTCGCCTTTTGTCCCAATGACGTTCAGCTTACGATTGGGAATGTCGATTTCGATCAGGTCATCGTTTTCGATCAGGGCAATGGGGCCGCCTTCAACGGCTTCCGGCGAGATGTGACCAATGCAGGGACCGGAGCTGGCACCGGAGAAACGGCCATCCGTAATCAGGGCAACCGAGTGGTTCAGCGTCTGGTCATATACGATTGCATCGGTAGTCATGTGCATTTCCGGCATACCGGACCCTTTAGGACCTTCATAGCGGATAACGATGATGCTATTCTGTGGAATCTGCCGTTTAATAACCGCATCATAGGCAGCTTCTTCCGAGTTGAATACCAGCGCCTTACCAATGTGATGGTGCATTTCCGGTACTGTTGCCGAATATTTGATAACGCCGCCATCAGGTGCAATATTCCCTTTCATAACGGCTACAGAACCATACATCGTAGCTTCTTCCGGCGGTGTAATGACGTCTTCCGGGCGAATACCAAAGTTGCGCAAGTGACCGTGGCAGCGTTCAAAGAAGCCATCTTCCCGAAGTGTTTCCAGATTTTCACCCAGCGTCTTGCCCGTGCAGGTCATGACATCCAGGTTCAGCTGATCCCGGATCAGCCATTCAACCATGGGCACGCCACCGGCCATCCAGAACATTTCACCGACATATTTGCCATTAGGCTGTACATTTACGAGGTGCTTGATCTTGCGGTTGACTTCATCAAAGATTTCCGGATCCAATTCGATACCTAATTCGTGGGCTGCTGCAGGCAAATGGATGAAGGCATTCGTACTGCCACCCAGGGCGGCGTGTACTTTAATGGCATTCATGAAGGCGTCTTCCGTCATGATCTTCGAGGCAGTAATCCCTTGCCGGGCCAGGTTCATGACAGCATCACCGGCTGCACGGGCATAATGCTTGGTTTCCGCAAACATGGCCGGCATGAGGGCCGTGCCCGGCAGGGCCAGACCTAACGCTTCAGACATGCACTGCATCGTGCTGGCCGTCCCCATGAACTGGCAGACGCCACACGTAGGACAGTTGGATAATTTATAATTGCGCATTTCCCGTTCTACCGGTTCCCCCCGTTTTTCCCGGGCACACAGGCGGCCGCACAGTCCGGCAGTCGTCATATCCGGACCCACGTGCTGGGAACCGCCCGGTACGTGTACAGTCGGTAAATCGAGACGCGCTGCAGCGATCAGATGGGCCGGTACGGACTTATCACAACTCGAAAGGAGAACCATCCCATCCCAGGGAATGACGTTGGCATGAATTTCTACCATATCGGCAATAATTTCCCGGCTCAGGAGGACGTAGTTCATGCCGTCGTGGCCTTCGGCCCAGCCGTCACAAATATCCGTAGCATGGAAACGGGCTGCTTTGCCGCCGCTTTCCAGGACACCCATGCTCACCTGTTCGGCTAAGGTTCCCAGATGGTAGCTGCCCGGATGGCTTTCACCCTGTACATCATCGACCAGAATCTGCATCTTATCCAGATCGCGTTCAGACCAGTTCATCGCCAATTTCAGCGCATCTACTTGCGGCCAAATCTTACGTGTTGCTTTACTTCTCTGTACATCCATCATTAGCACCTCTTCATATATAGTATTAGTAAAACGAAACTCTTATATACAATATGTTAAGTCCTGGCACGTGCTCTGTCAATTCATATGTCAAATTAGTATCCTAGAATGTAAGTGTTGTACTAAAATGCATACGTATAAGAAAAAATCCGCACAGACAGAAGTATGGCATATGTCATACCTCTGTCCATGCGGATACAGGGAATTTTCTTATTTATCTGTCGTATTCTTTTCCTTGCGGATGACGTCGTGAGCGCCGCCTTCAACGATAGACGTAGCGGAAACCAGCGTGATCTTAGCGTTCTTCTGAAGTTCCGGAATGGTCAGTGCGCCGCAGTTGCACATGGTCGACTTGATCTTGCTCGTCGTCTTGTCCACGTTTTCCTTCAGTGTACCTGCATAGGGAACATAAGAATCAACGCCTTCTTCGAAGGAAAGCTTCTTAGCTCCGCCCAGGTCATAACGCTGCCAGTTGCGGGCACGGTTAGAACCTTCGCCCCAATATTCCTTAACGTACGTACCACCGATCATGACCTTTTCAGACGGGCTTTCGTCGAAGCGGGCAAAGTATCTGCCGAGCATGACGAAATCAGCACCCATAGCCAGGGCCAGTGTAATGTGGTGGTCATAGACGATGCCGCCGTCGGAGCAAACCGGAATATAGACGCCGGTCTTTTCATAATATTCATCACGGGCCTTGCAAACTTCGATAACGGCTGTAGCCTGGCCACGGCCAATCCCTTTCGTTTCGCGGGTAATGCAAATGGAGCCGCCGCCAATGCCGACTTTAATGAAATCTGCGCCGCAATCGGCGAGGAAGTTGAAGCCTTCCCGGTCGACAACGTTACCGGCACCGACTTTTACCGTATCACCATAATGCTGACGAATCCATTCCAGCGTCAGCTTCTGCCATTCCGAAAAGCCTTCAGACGAATCGATGCAAAGCACATCGGCTCCGGCTTCTACCAGGGCCGGTACACGTTCGGCATAGTCACGCGTATTGATACCGGCACCGACGATATAACGCTTCTTTTCGTCGAGCATTTCACCGGGGTTTTCTTTATGGTCTGCATAGTCCTTACGGAAGACGAAGGAATTCAGCGTACCATCGGCATTCACGATCGGCAGGGCATTGAGCTTTTTGTCCCAAATCATGTCGTTGGCTTCACCGAGGGTAATGCCGTTTTTAGCATAAATCAGTTTATCCAGAGGTGTCATGAATTCGCTGACTTTGGTAGCCGGGTCCATGCGGCTGACACGATAGTCACGGCTGGTTACGATGCCTACGAGCTTGCCATTTACCGTACCGTCGGAGGTAACGGCTACTGTAGAATGACCGGTCCGTTCTTTCAGCGCTACGACATCCGCCATAGTCATATTCGGGCTGACATTGGAATCGCTCGGTACAAAACCGGATTTATAGGCTTTGACACTGGCGACCATGGCAGCTTCTTCTTCGATAGTCTGGGAGCCATAAATAAAAGAAACGCCACCTGCTTTGGCCAGGGCAACAGCCAGCTTTTCGCCGGAAACGGCCTGCATGATAGCGGATACCATAGGAATTGACATTTCTATGGCCGGTTTTTCTCCTTTTTTAAACTTTGTGAGAGGCGTCTTCAATGATACATTTACCGGCATACACTCCTTTGATGAATACCCAGGAATCAAAAGATATTCATTAAACGTATGCGATGGTTCATTGATGTAAATAGCCATTTTATATCCTCCTTAATATACAAGCAACTAACCGGATCCTGTATCTGCCGGTCTCTCATAATGGGTTCCCGTGACGAGGGAATTTATACTATTATACCGCGTGCAAAAGTAAAATCAAGAGTAATCTCATTTTCTTCTAAAATCAGTCTGTTTTTTCAGCCACGGCTTAAAAAGAAAAAGTAAAAGACGTACGCCCTGCCAGGGTATCCGGCCGGGCGCACTTCCTCACTAAACGGCCAGGCACCGCCTTTATTTACTATAGGCCGCTTCAAAGTCTCCATTTACCGTATCGTATTTAATAGCCGCATCACGTCCTTCAGCAAACTGTGACATCGGGTCCCTGCCCTGACTGGAATAGACCACGGCATTGGCCATGGCCACAGCCCGGTTATTGATCAGCACGAAGAGCTCCTTAAGGTGCGTCCGTGCCTGATCGGACGGACAGGAAATGCCATCCAATTCCTGAATACATTGCCGCGCTTCATTAGAAATGGCCCTGCCACGATCATAAAAAGAGCGATTGCTGCCAAAATTACCACCGTAGTTATTGATATCCGTCGCCAGCTGTGCTGTTTTGCGATCGAGAGCATCTTTCTTATCGGCATATGTATAAAATTGGCTGTATTCCTCTCGTGGCAATTTTTTCGCAGGTGCTGCCGGTGCCTTCTGGGTTTGATTGACTGCCGGCTGCGGTTTAGCTGTGTTTGTCTTCTGGGTAGTCTGGCTGGACTGCGTCGTCTTAGGCCGGGGATTCCCCGAAGAGTGACTAGCCCCATAACCGATCAGGAAAAAAAAGGCCACCACCAGCAGAGGCAACGCATAGAGCCAGACTGTACCGGTACGCTGTGACTGGGCCGCTGCTGCCGGGCGGGCCGGCTGCGGGTCAACCGGCCGCCGGGACGCAGTTCCTGCCGGACGGGCCGTCCGCTGTGCCGTTGCCTGTCGCCGGGCCTCCCGGACCGGCTCTTTTTGAATGGCTTCACAGGCAGCTTTAAAAGACAAGGCCTTGTCTTCAAAGCCGGCGAAGCCCTTGTTCCTGGGCATGATTTCACCTCATATCCTTCTATAATTATAACAGCACATCACTGATCCTGTGCAGGCCCTGTTTAAATACCATACACAAGAGCGTTTCTAAAAGGAGGGCATCCTGTACGATGAGAAAGTCCAAATACACCCGGACAGAAGGCTGGCGCACACTCGTAAGGGAAAACCCATCCTGCCCCGACAGAAGCTTCAATTCATGCCAAGCGTACAGCCCCTTTCCGGCGCCCTTTGTTGCCTGGTTTTGAAAGACCAGGCCGTCGTCCCGGACGAGCACCTGGCCGAAGGATTTTTCCTTCCCTGCCTGCAAGGCTTGAATCAGTTCCAGACCCAGGCGTACACCCACCAGTTCCCAAAGTCTTTTGGTGAGCTCAGAAAAAATATCGGGCCTGTTTCCCAAGGAAAACTCATGAAGTTCTCCCGAATAGGTTTTCACACGGATGATATACAGTGTATCTTCCTGCCGGCGAATACGGCCCCAGGCGAGATGGCCAATATTTTTCAAATACACGGTTTCACGGCCCACGCGTATGTAGTCCTGTGTCATTTGGGCCTGCTTTTTAGCTGCCGTCTCCAGGGTCGCCGTATAGTCCGGAGTGATGGCCTCCGTTGCCTCGGCCTGGCTGCCTGACGGCGCAAAACTACGCAGTACTTCCATATCCTTCTGGAACGCAGCAGCTGCCGTGAATAGTTCGGCAAAGATGTTGGAAATGGCCGCGATAATACGCTGCGATAGTTCCACATAGCCATGGTCATTACATAAATCTACCGATAGATTACGCAGCTCACTGGCCAGGTCCAGACTGGCTTCATGCTCTAAGCCCTTGCTTTCCATAGCCATTTGAACCGGCTGGGCTACGGCATCCCATTGCCTGGTCATTTGCAGCAGCTTGTCAACGAGAAGCGAAATAGTCTGTACCGGCTCTTTCTTATCAGCCCGCTCTTTGACGGTGGCAATGAGCTGCTGCAGTGCCGGCGTAGCCGTATAGAAGAAGGCTTGTGTTTCTATTTCATATATATCGACCAGTTTATAGATTAGGGACGGCGCAATGTCTTTGCCTTTCTTTGTCGTAACCTCCACCAATTCCGTTACGGCAGCCATGAGATCATCCGTCGGCAGCCTGTCCAGCGCCTGCTTGCCAACAGACGCCAGGTATTCTGCATAGTTGCCTACAGCCGCTTTAATCCGGTCCGTGTCTTCTACTACGGCTATTCCGGCGGCCCTGCGGTCTGTATTAATCGAGGACAACAAGCTTTCCAGATCGATATTCTCGTAGCAATCAGCCATTTCCCGGATATAGCGGACACACACCGGCGCAGTCGCCGCTGTATGGCAGCAGAGTAAAGCCGCCAGTACAGTTACGCGGGCACAGGCCAGCTTTGCTTCCTGCAAAAAGCTCTCAGCGGCAGCAAATTCCGGGGCACCGCCTTTTTTGATCTCGTCCAGGAACGCCTGTACAGCCGCCGGGTCCGCGCCGGGAAACCAGGAAATTTCGGCTTCCAGCCGCGTAACGGGGTTAATGATACGGTTCGCCCACTCTCTTGCCTCGCTATCATCATGTAATAATTCCAAATCTTCAGCAGCACTCAGTATGTCTGCCTTTTTTGATCTGGTCGACACGCCTAATGTATAAAAGGGATTATCAAATACGTTCATGAAAAACTCCTATCATGGAAAGGGGAAACCTTGTGTATTCTCTTCCGGTCTTCAAAAGCAGCTGTAGCCAGATCCAGACATTCCTGATCGATACATTCCTTATCCTGTTTGGCTGCCAGTCTGGCCGCTTCGCGGATAACGTAATCCACATCGGACAAGGGCTTTCCCGTTACGGCGTCAATAAGACGCTCTGTATGCAGGGTGTCACTGACTGGCAGATCCTGTAACAAATGCTGAATTAACGCCGCTACTTCTTCCTTACCGGGAAAGGTCACTTCGACAAGATTATCAAACCGGCCCGTTCGCCGGATGGCCGTATCCACCATATCCAGCCGGTTGGTCATGGCAAAGATAAGGACTTTGTTTTGCACGGCTTCCGGTATGAGGCGCAGGAATTCACTCACTTCTTCTACGTGATATTGCTGGGACCCGCCGCTGTCCCTGGCCGAGACGAAGGCTTCCATTTCATCAATAATAATGACCGAGGGAGCTTTCTCCTGCGCCTTAGCAAATAGCTCTGCAATCAATTTGCCCGTTTGATGAATGTACGGACTGCCCACGCTGTTGGCGTCAATAGTAAAGCTGGGCCAGCCCAGGTATTCTACCAGCCGGTGTACTGCATAGGTTTTACCACAGCCCGGCGGCCCATACAAAATAGTGGCCGAGGGAAAATCAATGCCCATGCGCTGATATTTCTCTTCATGCCGGACGATATCGATAATGTGTTCGTTAAAAAACGTTTCTAAGGCAGGCCGGCCGGGCAAGCTAAATGTGCCCGTACCTTTGATGACAACCCTGTGGTCCGTCCGTTCCGCTGCCTCGCCATTGCCTGCCGGCAGGGACAGACCGGCCGCTTTTATAATGTCCCGCAGCTGCTCTTCTGTGAGCCAGCTGCAAATTTCTGCCAGCCGGGAAAAAGAAAAGACCGACAGCGGAATCCCTCCGGTCAGGTATTGGCCTAATACAAGATCATCTCCCACAAAGGGGGCTGCCCCTGCGGTTGGTAAAAGGAGGGAATATTTTTCTACATATATGGCACCGTCCAAGGAAACATCCTGATCTGCCTGCCGGCTTTGGCACAGTGCCAGCGCGACGGCTTTGGCATCAATGAACGTATCCGGTGCCGGACAGCCTGACAGGGAAAAGATAGTCCCGCCGGCCAGACAGTACCGGTCAGCGGCACCGATACGTATCGATGCCAACAGGCCGGCTTTTAAAAACCCCTGCGCTATCAGTGTTTCCCCTAAGGGAGCTGCCATAAGGAGCAGATCGTCCCCGGCCTGTTCCGTACGGTAGATTTGCCAGTCCGTCCCTGCGCAGGCGACCTGCTTTATCTTCCAGCCGTGTATGTAATAGCCCCGCGGCAGCCAAGGATCAATCATCTTCCTACCCCCTGATAATATTGACCAGGCTGCGGATATCGCCTGTATTGTCAAAGTTGTACGCCAGGCTTACCATTTCTGCGAGGACCCGCTTCAAGTCAGCAATGCGATCCCCCTGTTTCAGGCGCTGCCCTTCAGCAACCAGTTCCTGGAAGCGCTGCATATCCTGGCAGCCGGCAGGATGGCCGGCAAAATGATTGAAGAGATCAATGACAAACCAATCCTGCCGCCATAAGATCGTAAATATTTCATCGTGTATCTTAGCCAAGGTCAATTCAAATTCGCTGTCATTTTTATCTATGCATTTACCCGCATTATGCCGCAAGCCTTCATAACGGGCCAGTTCTACGGCCGTCGCATACGGCTTGGCCGACTCTTCATAGATGGCGAGCTGCCGTTCTAATTCACCCTGCCGGATGGCCTTTAAGTTCCGTTCCCGCGTTTTTGACAAAAGGCGTTTGACTTCATAAATTTTATTCCACGCCTCTCCTATGGCTTCTGCACTTTCTCCCTTCTGGTTCAAAAAGAGCGCTTCGTTCGCCTTATCCTTGGCTTCGCTCAGGGCCGGATCGACGACGGCTTCTTCCATATCAGAAATGCGGTCCAGCAGCTCCAGGGCATCCCGGTTGACCTGTTCTGACGTCTGGCTGAAATCAGGCGTTTTTCCTGCTGTCGTATAGAAATTTTTCGTTTCAAAGGTGATGCCTATGCTGGGTACCGATACGGATACGACCAGGTTTCCTGAATCCATGATCTGATAGTTGAATTCCAATTCGGCCCCGGCCGGAATAATATCGTCTTCAAAATCGTTACCACTAATCTGTAAATAGCCAATAGGCCGGTTATCCGTGACGGGATACTCAATATCCCCTTCCACCAGATTAAAGTTCAACGCTTTGGCACTGCCTGCCTTGAGAGTTTCTCCGGCGCGATATATTTTTTGTCCTGTTTTGGGCAGTGATTCTCCTGCCTTCACTAAATAGTCCAGTACTTGATCGCCGCCGATTTTATTTAAGACAATGGCCGCAATGGAGTGAGAAGCCGGAATGCCGACAATCGTCGCGGCCGTCTTGGTAATGACAATACTGTCATTTTTGATCGGAACGATTTCACCGCCAGAACCAAAGACGAATACCTTAAAGGTATTTTCACCTGTTTCAGACAAAGGCACTTCCATGATTTTGCCATTTTCTAAGGGATAGCGGCCGGACGACCAGCCTGTATCCAGACTGTCGATTTGGAATTGCATGTTCTTTGGCTCAGCTTGGGCAAATTTCACGGCAATTTTTGTCTTATTGTCTGACGTTCTGGCAATATATACAAATTGTACATCCAGACCGCCACCGGTATTCATCTTCCCTTTATTGCCCTTGCGCCCATGTTCCAAAGAATCCCAGTCGATGGACTCAGCAAAGATGCTGGCCCCTTCGGCAACGGCCGTCATGGGATTGACGTCGGTACTGCCGGGAATCCCCAATTCAAAAGACACCTTATCCCGCAGGGGCTTATAATTGGTCGGCCCGCCGATGAAGACAATCTTGGCAATATCCTGCGGCTTAAGGCCGGCCTTGCTGATTGTTTCCCGCGTTGCTTCTACAGATTCCATAAGCCGTTTTTCGATGAGTCCGTCATATTGTTCCCGGTCGATGGGAATATCCAAATATATTTCATTGTCGTCCAAGTCGCGGACATTCAACTCCATTTCCGATAAAGAAATAATGGCACTATCACTCGACGAGAGTTCCATCTTCGCCTTTTCTGCCGCCCAGGCAGCCATGCGCATTAAGCGTGTGTCCTGCCGCTGCACCTGATCATCGGCAAGAGAAAAATGTTCCCGCAGCCACGGTTTGACCACATTGTCTACGAGTGTTCTGTCAAAGTCCCGGCCGCCACACATGGCAATACCGCCGTGCGCAATGAGATTGACCCGTCCGGCAACGCTTTCGGCAATGGCAATGTCTAAGGTGCCGCCGCCTAAGTCATAGACCAGGAACGTGCCATCGGAATGTTCCTGCTGCATGATCTTCATGACCGCTGCTACCGGTTCCTGCATTAAAGACACGTTGCGAAAGCCGGCCAGCCCGGCTGCCTTCATGGTAGCGTTTTTTTGCATTTGATTAAACGCTGCCGGCACCGTAATGACCACGCCTTTAATCTCATCAGCCGCTACCTTGCCGGACAAATAGCCATACAACACCTTTAGAATCTCTGACGAGCATTCTTCCGGCGTTTTCGTGATCTTCACTGCCGGAAATTCAATCAGTGTGCTCGTGCCCATAAAGCGTTTAAATAACGTCGCCGCATAGCCCGGTGCCTGGGAGGCCGCATTATAAGCCCGTAAGCCATACTGCGTATTACCGCGGCGGTCAATATAAATGGCCGAAGGCGTCACATCATTTTGCTCACTGCTTTTCCACACCTTGGTTTCCTTGCCATCATACGTACAAATGGCACTATTTGTCGTCCCTAAATCAATGCCTACATAGATTGCCATGCTCACGCCCTCCTCAACAGTACAGTTCCCGTTTGTAAGATCTGCCCTTCCCGGTTCATAATAATCGGTTCCAGCATTTGCTCGATCACCAGCGCCTCCTCTGGTGCGAATTCATCCATATTGACAGTCGTTACAGCCATGCCTGTATCAAAGGGCTCGCCGGCTTCGTATTCCTTGATTTTAATGCCAGCCTTGGCTGCATTTTCGGAAAGTTTCTTCATATACCAGGTGAGACGCCCGGCATATTTATTTCTTTCCCTCAAATCCAGCTTCTCCAGTATCTTGGCATACGTTTTGGCAAAACGCCATGACTCTATGAGGGTATTGATAAACACATCCTGCATGCATTCTGTCTCCATATCCCAGCCTCCTCGTCTTCGTTGTATTTTCTTATATTGACGGCTCTTGACAGACCGGTCCTGACATAGGTCCCGGCTTCCAGCCACGCCGGCCGGGCCGGACCCGTTGCCCCTTTTATGAATAGCCCCGTCGTCTTGCGCCTTCGTTCCCATACAGTTCAGGTATGTTACATATGTATTTAATTATATCATTTCATCTGTAAAAATACAGCGCCTGCCACCCTGCATTCGTTTTTATCGTTTCATAATGCATATTTATTTTTTCATCTAAAACGCCTGCAGACGTACAAAAAAAGAAGGAATATGCAGTCTGCCGGCTGCATATTCCTTCTTTATAACATTTTGAAATTTTGTGGCGGAAAGGGTGGGATTCGAACCCACGGTACGTTGCCGTATCACTGGTTTTCAAGACCAGCTCCTTAAACCACTCGGACACCTTTCCCTGTGAAGAACTAACGAAAATATTATATCAAACCTGCAAAAAAATAGCAATAAAAAAGAAAAGGCAAACCCCTTTTTAACCGTGCCTGTACGAAACAAGCCGCACGTAGGGATTTGCCTTTAGTAAGGATATACTGTTCTTTGGCGGGAGTGAGCCTCCGCCCCCGTATCCACCGACGGTGTACTTGCAGGTAAGAAATAACAATAAAGGTGGAGTTATCTCTTACGAACACCCATGTAAGAACGAGCGTATACCCTAAAATAGTAGTGCTGACGGTGAAGGTTTTTGATTCACCCGTAGCTACTGCCCGTACGCCTACACTATCGCGCGTACGAGAGATACTATTTTAAGAATCCCGATTACCATAACCAGAGATTCCATCTTTACTGTAACATAGAACGAATGAAAAAGATAGTGCAGGCCTTATCTATTTTTCTCAAAGAAGTGTGGCGAATCGCCCCATTGGCCGAGACCTACGCGATCGCCCACAGAGGCTACACGGGCACTGAGGCAGTTACGGCATTGTTCGGCATGCTCATCGACGCAGGGTTTATTATCATAGAGGAGATACTGCGCCCGGAACTGGGGCAGCGTCACAATAGGCATGAGAATATTGGCTCCGGCCTTGAGGCCCAGTTCGCGGCCTAAGGGATGCAGTGCCTGCAGCGCCGTCGTCGCAGCAATGTTGACATCCTGCAGATACAGCCGCGTTACGGCAATCATCTTTAAGCCTAAATGGAGGCGGTTTAATTTATCCGCTTCCGAATCCAGGCCGGCTGCTACGACAGCCTGGCCAATAGGCGTATGATGGTGTACGACATACGGGCCCATGCCGATCATATCGATATCCATGTCTTTATAAAACTGAATATCTGCTGCCAGATCTTCTACGGTTTGGCCGGGCAGGCCAATCATATCACCGGTTCCCACCTGATAACCAATGCGGCGCAGCATTTTCAGGCAGTCACAGCGGACCTGCCAAAGATGGTGTCCATCCTGGGGATGGAGTGTGGCATAGAGATCGGGATTGCTCGTTTCGATGCGCAATAAATAGCGATGTGCCCCGGCGTTAAACCAGCGGCGGTACGTTTCTTCTGTCTGTTCGCCGACACAAACGGTCAGCCCTAGGCCGCCGTTGCCGATTTTTTTCAAATCCCGGATCAGCGCTTCAACGTAATCGATAAACTCCGGATCCTGCCGTTCACCGGATTGCAGTGTCAAGGAACCATAGCCTGCGTCGTACGTCCATTGGGCCATGTCGAGGATATCCTGACGGGCCGTATCAAACCGTTCTACTTCTTCATTGTCCCGGCGAATGCCGCAATAGCAGCAATTTTTGATACAGCGATTAGAAAACTCAATGAGGCCGCGGTAGTAATCGACACGGCCGACCTTTTCTGCTTTTACGGCATAAGCCGCATCATACAAGGCCTGTAATTCCTCAGGATCGGTCAGGCTGAGCAGCGTCACCAGATCCTGGCGGGTCATGCGTTCCTGCTTTTGTAAAAGCGCTTGCAGCGCTGAAGATATTGCCATACGATCACCTCTTATACGAGACGGTCAGTTTCTATTTTCCAGACCGGTCTTTTCGAAAAAGATAAACGCCAGGCTTAATACCATGGCAACTACCGTGGCCAGACCCATCCCTTTAAGCTGTACCGGACCAAGGACTACGGTTGCGCCGGAAAGGCCCGTAATCATGGTCACAGCCGTCAGAATAAGGTTTTTAGACCGCGTATAGTCTACTTTCTTTTCTACGAGCATACGAATACCGGAAGCGGCGATGAAACCGAAGAGCAAAATGCAGACGCCACCCATAACCGGCGTCGGAATCCCATGAATGAGAGCAGCTACTTTACCGATAAAGGAAAAAACGATAGCAAAGACAGCGGCGCCGCCAATAACCCACGTGCTGTATACACCGGTAATGGCCATGACGCCCATATTTTCCCCATACGTCGTATTCGGTGTAGAACCGATAAAGCCCGAAAGGACGTTGGACAGGCCGTCAGCAAAGAGGCTGCGGTGCAGGCCCGGGTCCTTGATCAGGTCGCGGCCGACGATATCACTGGTGACAAAGAGATGCCCTAAGTGTTCAGCAAAGACGACGAAGAGGGCCGGCATGATCATCATAATTGCACTGAAGTTAAATTTCGGTTCATAGAAGGTCGGCACAGCAAACCACGGCGTTGCTTCCACGGCGGAAAAATCGACAACGCCCATAAAGTAAGAAAGGACATAGCCCGATACGACACCGATGAGGATCGGAATAATACCGATAAAGCCGCGGCCCAAAATCGTTGCCAGTACGGTTACGATGAGGGTAAACGTGGAAATAATGATGGCCGTTTCGTTGCTCATGCCCTGGGCTTCGCCGAGGTAACCCGACATAGTCATGGCCAAGGGAGCCAGCTCCAGGCCGATGATAGCTACGATAGCACCCATCGCTGCCGGCGGAAAGAGAATATCGATCCACTTGGTTCCCACCTTATCGACGATGAGGGCCAATACCATAAAGGAGAGACCGAAGACAATGAACCCGCCCTGGGCATCGCCATAGGTCATCCCCGGTGTGGAACAAACCGCCAGGACCGGAGAAATGAAGGCAAAACTGGAGCCCAAATAAGCAGGCAGGCGCCATTTACAAATGGTCAGGTACAAGAGTGTGCCAATGCCATTCATGAAAAGGGCTGTCGCCGGATCTACGTGAAGCAAAAACGGCACCAGTACGGTCGAACCAAACATAGCAAATAAATGTTGCAGGCTAAGGGGGATTGTCGGCAACAGTGGCAGGCGTTCGTCTACCTGAATAATACGTCTTTCCATTCGTAAGGACCTCCTAGAATCATCCTAATGCAGCTGAAAATGACTGCGTGTTTCTTTTTTCATAGACTGTACATGAGGCTGCATCCGCAAACGGGCTGCCATCACGGCCGTTTTATAGTTGCGCCGCGCTATATTTAAGAGCAGGGCCGCCGCAATCAAATTGACAATGAGCGACGTACCGCCATAGCTGATAAAGGGCAAGGGTACACCTACGACGGGGAAGAGGCCACAAACCATGGCCAAATTGATCAACCCCTGACCGCCAAAATACAGGGTAATGCCGGCTGCCAGCAATTCGCCAAACTTGTCATGTGTATTCCAAGCGCATTGAAAACCGAAGAAAATAAGGATACAAAACAATACGAGCATGACAATGGAACCACGGAGGCCCCATTCCTGCGCCAGAATAGCAAAGGCAAAATCAGTATGCGCTTCAGGCAGGTAGCTGAACTTACTGATACCTTCCCCAATGCCCTGGCCCATGATACCGCCGGACCCGATGGCAATAAACCCCTGCATAGTCTGATAGCCTAAGGTCTGGGCATACGAGCTGGGGTCATACCAGGCCCGCAGGCGGTCCATCCGGTACGGCGCCGAAAGGGTGTAGGCAGCAGCGGCGACCAAAAACACGCCCAACGGGATAACGGCTTGTTTCAAGCTGGCTCCGCTAATCCAAAGCATGGCAAAGGGTAAAAACATAATGACAATCGCCGTCCCTGCATCAGGCTGCTTAATGACCAGGCCCGCCAGGACCAGGGCCGGCAGCAGGACCGGCTGAGGCAGCCAATGAAAGCGCTTCCACGCCGGTGCCTGGGGGCTGCTGTCCCAGGGGCCAAAAAAAGTGATGGGTTTATGTTTCTCCAATAGGGGAGCCAAATACTTGGCCGTAAAAAGGATGACTGCCAATTTGGCCACTTCTGACGGCTGGAAAGTGAAGCCACCAACGCCGAGCCAGCGCTTAGCGCCATTGACGACAATACCGGCGCCCAAAACGGCGACCAGAAGCAAGGCCGAAAAAATAATGGCCAGCCAGGCGATCTTTTTCCAAAGACGATAGTCTGAACGGTAGACGATGGTCGCCGGAATCATGCCGATGACAAAGCAAAGAACATGGCGGATTAAATGACCGTAAGCACTGCCGCCTTCTGCCATATCTTCAATAAAAGTGGAACTGAATATATTTACGGTCCCAATGATGAACAGAAGAAGGAATGCTGTAAAAATCATCCAAAAGGTTAACCGCAGTTCCTTTGTTTTCGGAGTCATTCCCCTTCACCTGCCGTCGGGCGGACAGCAAAACAGTGAAAAATAGGCTGCCCTTTCGCACTAAAACGGGCCTCATATTCGGTCTGTACTTCGTTTGGAATATCACTATGGTGCAAATCGTAGGTTACTTCTGAAAGCTGCCATTGCCGCTCCTTGAATTCTTCCAGTGTAAAGTCAAAGAGGCCGGCATTATCCGACTTGAAGCAGACCGCACCGCCTTCTTTGAGAAGCCGGGCATAGCGGTCCAGGAACAACCGGTACGTCAGGCGGCGTTTGGCATGGCGGGCCTTAGGCCAGGGATCGCAAAAATTGATAAAAAACCGGTCCACTTCGCTGGGAGCAAAGATATCTTCTATGCGCGAGACATCGAATTTCAGGAGCTGTACATTGGTTACTTCTGCTTCTGCACATTTTTTGCAGGCATAGTACAAAACACCTACCTGAATTTCAATGCCGATAAAATTCACTTCCCCATGCAGGGCTGCCATCTGTGAAATGAAATTTCCCTTACCCGTGCCTAATTCTACCCATAAAGGTGCCTGGGGGTTGGGAAACAGGGTATTCCATTTTCCCTTGAACTGTTCTGCTCCGGAAAGATGGACAAAGGAATCATATTCTTTGATCGCCTCATCAATCCAGGGTTTTCTCCGTAAACGCATACTTTTACTCCTTTAAAAAAGGCTGATTCCTCAGGTGAAATCAGCCAACATTACATAAATTTACTTGTACTATTATAGGTAATTCCAGAAACACTGTCAAGAACGGCAGTGCCTGGTAAAGGCGTAAAAAACAACCGCCGGCACACAAAGGCTGCCGGCGGTTGTCAGGGATACCCGCTTCCCCCTCAGAAAAGGGTGTCCCCGTCAGGCACAGGTTATTTCCAGGCTGGCAATAGTTCACCCTTGAAATTTTCTTCAATATATTGCCGTACTTCCGGCGACTGGAAGGCTTTGACGAATTTCTGGTACGCCGGATTATCTTTGTCTTTCGCCCGGGCAGCGATGACGTTTACATACGGGCTCGTATCATCTTCTGTCGCAATGCGGTCTGTAACGGGAATCTTCGCTGCAATCGCATAGCCGGCATTGATAACCGAACCAGCCGTATCATCGAGGGAGCGCGGCAGCTGGCCGGCTTCGAGCTCGGTAATCTGGATGTTCTTCGGATTGGCTACGATATCCTGTACAGTCAGCTTCGTCGGATCGGCTCCGGCACGGAGTGTAATCCAGCCCTGCTTACTGAGCAAGAGGAGTGCCCGGCTGCCGTTATTGGGGTCATTAGGAATGGCAATGGCAGCTCCGCCGGGGACGTCACTGATGTTTTTGTACTTGTGTGAGTACAAGGCAATAGGCGCTAAATACGTATCGCCAATGGATACGAGATCCGTATGATTTTTTTCATTAAAGGTCTTGAGGAACGGCAAATGCTGATAGGAGTTCAAATCAATATCGCCGTCCGCCAAGGCCTTATCGGGCGTAATGTAATCGGAAAATACCTTTACCTTTACATCCAGCCCATCCTTTGCAGCTACCTTAGCTACTTGTTCCATAATCCGTTCTCCGGAACCGGGGTTGACCCCGACAGTAACCACTTTCTTTTCTGCCGTAGCAGCGCCTTTATTGGTATCTGTGCCGCAGCCTGCCAGAAAGCTTCCCAAGGCCACTGCAGCTAAAGCAACAGCAAGTATCTTTTTTACGTTTTTCTTCATGATGAATTCCTCCGTTTATGGTATATATGAGTCAAATAAGATCAGCGAATCGTCGTATCAATAATCTTCTGCGCATCTTCCGGCACAGGCAGTCCGGCTACCGCATTGGCAGAGCCAAAGTTTTGGCAGTGCTCTTTACCCGCTTCCGTTACAGAATGGGCACCGTAGAGCTTGCGGTCTTCCCCAATGGGGCATACGGCAATGCAGACGCCGCAGGGATAGCGAAATTCATTCTTTAATTTCTGATGATAGCCGGCACAGCGGGTCTTAGCCATGTCGGCTATCAGCCGGTCACTACGCGGCGTAAAGGCCTCTGTAGGACAGTTGCGCACGCACTGCTGGCAGCGGATGCATAAGTCGTCTTTTACCAGCTCATCCGGAACGACATCGGCATCGGTAATGACAGAAACGAGCCGGACCCGGGGCCCATATTCCTTCGTCAGCAGCGTATGATTCAGACCCAGCGTTCCCAAGCCGGCGTATTTTCCGGCAAAGACATGAGAAAAGGCAGCCTCCTGTTTTTTTACGAGAACCGAAATATCCCCATAACAATCGCGAGGAAACCAATGGGCCCGGTAGCCAAGCTGATTCAGTTTATTAGCCAGACGATAGGCAATCTCATCGAGAATTCGGTTCGTCGTATTGTAACATTCCGAATAAACGACTGACGGTGTCGTTTCAATCATGGGCAAATAAATCTGTACGCCCAGTGAAATGACCGTACGGCTCCACGGCCAAATAGACTGGGGCCAGTATTCCGGCTTCACTTCCTGTTGCTCCGGCCAGCGGTCTACAGAAGCAAAGCCGATCAGGTTGGCACCTAACTGCTTAGCCTGCCGCTTAATCAATTGCTTTAATGGTCCTCTTGCCAGTTTCTTTGTTGTCTCTTTTGTTGTACTCATCGTGTTCCCCCTGTGTTACAAATAAAAAAACTTCCGCCCCATAAGGGACGGAAGTACCGTGTTACCACCCAATTTCATCAGTCCCTTACGGGACTGACCTCTGCAGGTACGCAGGCCGCAGCCTTGAATACCCTGGCACGATAACGGGTGCACCCGGACAGCTTAATCATTCAGCTAATCAGCTCAGAGGCCATCTTCCAAAAGACTAGACGTATCTCATTTCACCTGCTGAGACTCTCTGTAACGCTTCCTCTTTTGTACTCTTCTCTTCATCGCTTGCTATATGCGTTGGAGTTAGTCTATCATGGCGGGCCTCTGCTGTCAAGATATTTTAGAATAAAATTCTACCATTATTTTTTATGGGATGTTATATGAGGTTTTTACAGTAGAACAAGTTTCGTCGTTCAATCACTCAGTCTTTTGGGGGACCGTACAGGCATTTAGCCAAGCGGATATACGCTTCGTCGCGCTGGCGGATGGCCTTTTCTGCCTTATCGCCACTATAATCATAGAAGCCGCGGCCAGCTTTGACGCCGCAATAGCCTTTTTCTACCATCTGATCCAGTCGGGGACTGCTCACAGACGTATCGAGATCAGGGAAGAGATATTTCGTCACTTTATCGAACACATCGACACCGTTAAAATCAACAACCGAAAGCTGGCCCACAGCTGCTAAACGAAGACCCATGCCGTATTTAAATACGGCATCGATGTCTTCGACAGACGCAGCGTCTATATCCAGGATATGCAGGGCTTCCCGCAATAAGGCGTATTGCAGGCGGTTGACGATAAAGCCGGGAATATCGCGGACACAAACGGGGTGTTTCCCAAGTCCCAAGACAATGGCCTGCATTTTCTGTACCGTCTGCGGTGCCGTTTCTGCCCCACTGACTAATTCGCACAACGGGATTAAGTGGGGCGGGTTCAGCCAATGCTGCCCCATGAACCGTCCCTTATGGGACATACCGGCGGCCAGGCTGGTAATCGAAAGGCCCGATGTATTCGTTGCCATGAGTACGGACGGCGAGGCCAGACGGGAAATACGGCTTAAAAATTCCTGCTTAATGGCCAGGTCTTCGACGATGGTTTCCAAAATCAAATCCACCTGCGGTTCTGCAAAGACGGATTCATCAAAGCTGTATTCAATGCGATGACGCAAGTCATCCGATTCGTCCTGGGTCAGCATGCCTGTCTGCACCATGGTCGACTGGTTAAGATCGATTAACTGGCTGCAGCGGTCGGCCGAAGCCTGTGAACGGCACCAGACGAGGGTTTTCCAGCCACCACCGGCATATACCTGTGCCAGGGAAGCGCCCATAATGCCGGAACCGGCAATTACAACGGTTTGTTCCATAAAACGTGCCACCTTCTTTTTCTGTATCACTCTAAAATCGACAAAATATCCGTAACCGTGTCGACGACATGGGTTACGCCTTCCCGTTCAAACATGTGCCGGGCGTTTTCCTTTTCCAGGCCCGTCAAGGTGCCAATCATGACAGCCCCCATGGCTTTGGCCCCCCAAACGTCGGCCAGGGAATCGCCTACGACGTAATACTGCCCTTCTTTAAAAGCGTCCGGATTTGCTACATACGCTGCGTATTTTTCCGGAAAATGACCAAAAGCGCCTAAATAATAGGCAAAGGGATTGGGCTTATCCAGGGACTGATGAAGCATCTCTTCTGCTTCGTCTACATCTGTAGACGTAGAGATGTAGAGCGGGTCAAATTCAGCAAGCCAGCCGAAGGTTTCAAAGGGGATCTTCATTTCCCAATAGGAACGGCCCGTAGCAATGGCGATAGCGTAGCCCCGCCGTTTGAGTTCCCGGAAAAGGGCTAAAATATCTCCCGCCGGAGCCAAGGGCTTTTCCCGCGCCAAAAAGCCTGTTTTTCCCGGAGCAACCGGATCCCTGCCATACGTTTTTTTATATAATTCATCGCCAAAATACCAGTTTTGGAAGCAATCCATGTGGAGCTGCCAAAGAGGTGAATTAAGATCTGCATAGGGCGCAATAGCCGCTCCTGCCGTCGATTGGGCGGCGGCCTCCTGCAAGGCTGTGAAGAGTTCATTTTTCCCTGCCGAAGGCGGTACTGTTTCCTGCAATACGTCCAATACCTGGCCTGCTTCAGGCACAGAGCAGGAACGCAGTAAAATGCCGGCCAGGCGGACACCGCGCAGGGAATCAAAGGACAGGTGCCGGATTTGGCCTACCGTCGCCGCATATTGTTCGAGCATCATCCAAAGGCTCACAAAGAGGACGGCATGGACCATATCCCAATTGTCATTTACGCCATGGCTTTTTAACCAAAACAGGATTTCATCATTTTTCCAAAAGCGGGTCCGTAACGTCTTGATTTCTTCTTCTGTCAAATCGGCATGGACCTGTTCCCCTGGCAGTCCCATATAGGCCGGACTGTAAAACCATTCCCAAAGGGTCAGGGCCGATACATCAAAGTAACGGGCTTCGCTAAGAAGTACGCCATCTACATCAAACATTACTTTCTTCATTTCGTTCGCCTCTAAAATGTCTTATCCAAATGACCTACTGTTTTTTTATTGCCTTTCACATGGCTCCGCGCTTCTAATACGGCCATGACATCGTTGACGCCAACGCCCGTTTTTTCCCAAAGCACCGCCAAGTGATAGAGCAGATCAGCCGATTCCTTGCACACTTCGTCCCGCAGCGCAGCCCCTTTTTCCGTTTTATCCTCTACGGCCCAATCGGCATTTTTACCGGCTATAATGACCTCTGACGCTTCTTCACCGATTTTCTTGCCGATTTTATCAATACCTGTTTCTAAGAGGTATGCCGTATAGGATTTTTCCGTCGGATGCTGCCGCTTTTCCTTGATTTCATCCTGTAAATCGGAAAGAATGGTCAGGCTGCCTGTATATTCCTTATCTTCCGTGCCGCCCAGACCCCGGAAAAAACATGTTTTGTGGCCTGTATGGCAGGCTGCACCGGTCTGGTCAACCTGGATGAGAAGCGTATCGGCATCGCAGTCGACGGATATTTCCCGTACCTCCTGAAAGTGTCCGGACTCTTCGCCCTTATTCCAAAGCTTTTGGCGGCTGCGGCTGTAGAACCACGTCCGTCCCGTTTCGATTGTCTTTTGCAGCGATTCGGCATTCATATAGGCTACCATGAGCACCTTGCCACTGCGTGCTTCCTGCACGACAGCCGGTACGAGGCCGTTTTTATCAAAAGCGATCTCTTGTATATTGACGAATTCCATTATTTTTCAGCTCCTCTCATGGGAATACCCTGTCCCTGCAAATACGTTTTCAGTTCCGGTATGCTGATCTGTCCAAAATGGAACACAGAAGCAGCCAGGGCCGCATCGGCACCGGCATCAAATACAGCCTTAAAATCCTGCATCGTCCCGGCGCCGCCGGAGGCAATAATCGGTACGGGCAGCGCAGCCGACAAGGCGTGGTTGAGCTGCAGGTCAAAGCCGGTCTTTTCGCCATCGGCGTCCATGGAATTGATGCAGATTTCACCGGCCCCCAGGGCCACGCCCTGCTTAGCCCATTCCATGACATCGAGACCCGTATTCTTGCGGCCGCCATCGACATAGACCTGCCAGCTGCCCTGGCCATCTTTTTTCGCATCGATGGAGAGGACTACGCACTGGCTGCCATAGCGTTCTGCCGCTTCCCGGATCAATTCCGGCCGCCGTACGGCAGCGGAATTGACAGACACCTTGTCGGCGCCGGCCCGCAGGACCTGATGAAAATCATCCACCGTACGGATGCCGCCACCGATCGTAAAGGGGATGTTAATCGCTTCGGCTACGGCGCGGACGACATCGATGAAGATGTTTCGTTTTTCATAGGACGCCGTAATATCGTAAAAGACCAATTCGTCGGCCAGCTGGTCGGAATAATACTTGCCCAGCTTTACGGGATCATCGACATCCTGGATATTCTTAAATTGTTTGCCCTTGACGACGCGGCCATCGCGCACATCCAGGCAAGGTACAATACGTTTTGCCAGCATCTTACTCTGCCTCCAGTTCCCGGATTTGTTCCATCGTAATACGGCCTTCATATAAGGCCTTGCCCGTAATGGCACCGTAAACGCCCATGGCCTGCAAAGTCTTCAAATCGTCTATGCTGCTCATGCCGCCAGAGGCAATGAGGCGGATATAGGGCAGCCGCTGCAGTTGTTCCAGCATGGAGAAATTCGGTCCTGTGAGCATACCATCGCGGCTGATATCGGTATATACCAAGGTGCGCAGGCCAATGGAAATGAGAAAGGATGCAAAGGGCAGGACCTTTTTATCACTGCCGGCCACCCAGCCCTTGGTCGTTACCGTATCGCCCTTGGCGTCAATCGAAACGACGAGCTCTGAGCCGTATTTTTTTGCCATCTCCCTGATGAAAGCTTCATCTTCTGCCGCCTTGGAGCCGATGATGACGCGGGCCACGCCCTGATCGAGATAGGCCGTAATGGCTTCTTCGCTGCGAATGCCGCCGCCTACTTCGACGGGAATATCCACAGCATCACAAATCTTGCCGATGACCTGGGCATTGCAACGGCTGCCCGTAAAGGCACCGTCCAAATCGACGACATGCAGGAACTGCGCGCCGCCTTCGGCCCATTGCAGGGCTGCTTCCACAGGATCATCAAAATATTTCGTACTGTCCGATTCTACGCCTTGGCGCAGACGGACGGCGTGACCACCTTGTATATCAATAGCAGGTAATACGATCATGTGTTTATCCTTTCTGAACGTAGTCGACTACGTTCTGCAAGAGTTGCGCCCCTACGCGGCCGCTTTTTTCCGGGTGAAACTGCATCCCCAGGACATTATCGATACCGCAAATAGCCGGTACAGGTCCGTCGTATTCCGCCGTGGCAATGACATCGGGCGTATCTGCCGGCGATTTATGATAGGAATGGACAAAATACACATACGGATGTGCCGGCAGACCCTGGCGCAGCCAGTGATTGGCCTTACGAAATTCCAGTTCGTTCCAGCCCATGTGGGGCACCTTGAGTTTCGTTTCAAAGGGAACGACGTCGCCCGGCAAAAAGCCCAGGCAGTCGTACGTCCCCCCTTCAAAATCCCGTTCGAACAAGGCGTGCATGCCTAAACAAACGCCCATAAAAAATTTACCTGCCTTGACCTCTTCCTGCAGAAGTGGAATGAGGTCGAACTTTTGCAAATTCGCCATGGCATCACGGATAGCTCCGACGCCGGGCAGCTCGACGAGCGCTGCCTCGCGGATGACCTGAGGATCACGCGTAATGACAGGATCCTGGCCCAGGCGTCGCCAGGCATTATAGACATTGGCCAAATTACCGATTTCGTAATCGATGATTGCTATTTTCAATTAAAGCACCCCTTTAGTAGAAAGTACGCTGTCTGCATTTCCTTCAATACGTACAGCTTCTTTTAGTGCATGGCCCAAGGCCTTGAATACGGATTCTACAATATGGTGGGCATTCACGCCATAGAGATTGGTCACGTGCAGATTCATCTTGCCATGCACGGCCAGGGCGTAGAGAAATTCCTGGAGCATTTCCGTTTCGAAATCACCAATGCGTTCTACCTGCAGCTTGACATTATTCACCAAGTACGGACGGCCGCTGAGGTCGACGACGACCCGCGTCAGGGCTTCGTCCATAGGGCAGTAAAACATGCCATAGCGATTAATCCCTTTTTTGTCCCCTAAGGCCTGTGTCAGGGCGTCCCCCAGGACGATGGCCAAATCCTCTACGGTGTGGTGCGTATCGACATCGAGATCGCCGTGCACGTGGAGGGACATGTCCATGCCGCCGTGGCAGGCCAGGAGGTTGAGCATATGGTCGAGAAAGCCAATGCCCGTAGCACCGACAAAAGTACCGTCTCCATCAAGCTCTAAAGAAATGGCAATCTGCGTTTCTGCCGTTTCCCTGTTCACCTGTGCATTACGCATGGTTTATTCCCCCTTCATAAGCGCACGGAAGACTGCCAGCAGCCGGTCAGCTACATCCCGTGTCGTAACGGAAATACGGATACAGTTTTTAAGGCTGGGCGCCCCGTAAAAGCGGACACAGATATCTGCCTGCTTCAAGGCCTGGATCAGGGCCGGCCCGTCAGGCACGCGCACGAGGATAAAGTTTGACGCACTGGGATAGGCCGTTACGCCAGGCAGGGCATTCAGATTTTCTTCCAGGTATTCCCGGTTTTCAATCGTCGGCGGTACGTTGTGGCCGAGAACTTCGTCACGGTGACGCATGGCGACGATCCCCATGAGCTGGGTCACACTGTTGAGGTTATAACTGAGCTTGGTCAGGGACAAGGCATCGATCATATCTGCCCGGGCCACGCCGTAGCCTAAACGGAAGCCTGCCAAACCAAAGGCCTTGGAAAGGGTACGGATGACGATGAGGTTTTCATATTTTTCAATCAAGGGGATGACGCTTTCCTGATTGGCAAATTCCAAATATGCTTCGTCGACGACGACGATATTATCTGCAGCACGGACAAACTCTTCGATCACCGCCGCCGGCCAAATGTGACCTGTCGGGTTGTTGGGGTTACAGATAAAGGTCACCTTAGGCTGTTTTTCCACGATCAGCTGCTTGAAGGCGGCCGCATTACGGACAAAGCCTTCCTCATCAGGACAATAGATCATCTGGCCGCCCAGAACAGCCGCATCAATGCCATACACATCGAAGGTCGGCCCATGCGTCAGGACCTGGTCGCCAGGATTAATAAAGGTATTGAGGATGAGGTTGATAATTTCGTCACCGCCATTGGTAGCCAGAATTTCTTCGGGCCTGCAGCCTGCGTATTCACTAAGAGCGCGGCGCAGGTCTTCGGCAAAAGGATCGGGATAGCGGTAGCTTGGCAGTTTTTCCAGGCCGGCGTAGAAATCCTGCTTGACGGACGGAAAATCGAGGATGTTGTACGGACTTTCATTGGCATTGATGATGGTATGTTCCTGAATTTCCGGTACTTTATAGGGTTCAAAATCGCGAATCGTGTCGCGGAGCCATTTATTTTCCATTTTCAACTCTCCTTTTTACAGCCCGGCCGTGAGCCTGCAGACCTTCTACTTCGGCAAACTGCATGACCTGATCGGCAACGGCGTCAAAGGCCTGCTTGCTGTAGGACAAGAGGCTGCTTCTCTTGACGAAGTCATATACTCCTAAGGGCGACGAGAAAGCGGCTGTACCCATCGTCGGCAAGGTGTGATTCGGACCGGCAAAGTAATCACCAATCGGTTCCGGCGTATAGGGCCCGAGGAAAATAGCTCCGGCATTGATGATTTGTGGTATATATTGTTCCGGCATGGGGAAATCGATTTCCAAATGTTCCGGTGCAATGAGATTCATGATTTCGATAGCCTGGCTGCGGTCGGCCGTAATAAAAATCTTGCCGTGATCCTTAATGGAAGCGGCGGCGATTTCTTTGCGCGGCAGTTCTTCCAGCTGCCGTTCCACTTCCTGCTCTACGGCTCCGGCAAAGGCCGCACTCGGCGTAGCCAGGAACACAGCGGCCCGGCGATCGTGTTCGGCCTGAGCCAGGAGATCGGCAGCTACCCAGGCAGGGTTCGCCTGTTCATCTGCCAGGATACCGACCTCACTGGGGCCGGCAATCATATCGATGCCTACAGTACCAAAGACCAGCCGTTTAGCCATAGCAACATAGGCATTGCCAGGGCCGACAATCTTAAAGACCGGCGGAATACTTTCTGTGCCATAGGCAGCAGCAGCAATACTCTGGGCACCACCGACCTTATAGATTTCTGTAGCACCGGCAACGTGTGCAGCCGCCAGGATATAAGGATTGACAGAGCCATCCTTAGCCGGCGGTGTAAAGACGGCAATGGAGGGAACACCGGCTACAGCCGCCGGAATCGTATCCATGAGAACCGTCGAAGGATAGGCTGCCGTGCCGCCCGGTACATAAACACCGACACGTTGAATAGGCGTATAGCGGGCGCCGAGTTTCACACCGTCACGGAAGGTATCAAACCACGAATCCTGAATCTGCCGTTCATGATAGGCTTTAATGTTGTCACGGGCCGTTGTCAGGACCTGCATAAAGTCCGGACCGACTGTTTCCACAGCGGCAGCGATTTCTGCAGGAGTCACGCGAAACTCCGTCAGGCGTACGCCATCAAACTGCTCCGTCAGCGCCCGTACAGCCGCATCCCCTTGTTCCTGTACGGCCGTCAAAATAGCTTCTACGCTTTTGCGAATTGCATTATCTTCACTTTGGCTGCGGCTTGTAATCTGACGGATTTCCCGTAAGCTTAAGCCCTGTGCCGGTACTTCTATCCATTCCATAGTAGTATTGCCTCTCTTCCCCAGTCGAATTATTTAATTTCGTTCTGTTTGATGACCTCAATGAGCGTGCTGATTTCCTGATACTTTAGTTTAAAGGAAACGGGATTACAAATCATGCGGGCACTGAAATCCATGAAGTATTCGAGCACTTCCAGGCCGTTCGCCCGCAGGGTATTACCCGTTTCGACGATATCGACGATAACATCGGACAAGCCCACCAGAGGTGCCAGTTCGACAGAACCATTCAGCTTGATAATATCGACACTGTGATGGTTTTGCTCAAAATAACGGCGGGCAATGCGCGGGTATTTCGTACCGACCGTAATCCGCTTGGACATATCCACAGTCTTACCCTTTACGCCGGCAACGGCCATATTACAGCGGCCAATGCCGATATCGAGTACTTCATAGACCTTGGCACCGGCATTATCCTCAATGAGGACATCTTCGCCGACGATGCCAATATCGGCAGCGCCCCGTTCGACATAGACGGCTACATCCGGTGATTTGACGAGTGTCACTTTCAAGCTGCCACTGGCATCTTCAAAGATCAGCTTCCGGCTTTCTTCCGTATAGGTCGGGAAATCATAGCCGCTTTCCTTCAGGTATTTCATGACTACTTTATGAATGCGCCCTTTTGCCAGGGCAATGTGAATTGCCATCTTAAAGCCCCCTCATCATGTTTTCCAGGTCTAAAGCGCTCAATTCCCTGCCATCTTTATAATAGGCGCCATTCCGGTATACGGCATGAATACTGTAATCAGCACTGTCGATAAAGGACGCATCGGGATACGCCGCAACGCGGAACCCCTGGGAGCGCCAGCAGCCTAAATCCTGAATCAGCCTGACGTCACTGGCTGTGTACGAAATAGCCAGCTGAAAGCTCGGTTCTGTATCTTCCAAAAGGCCGGCATCACTCATGAATTCATAAAGCAGATTAATGTTCATGCCAAAGCCGCACGCCGGCCGGTCAACGCCAAATTGAGCCGAAAGAGAATCATAACGGCCGCCGTCGATGACATCGTACAAGGCCCCATCGACGTAGACCTTAAAGACCATATCCGTATAGTAATCCAGCTGGCTGGCAAAGCCAAAGTCGAGCTGTACCTTGTCTGCATAGCCTGCGGCCTGGATGTACTCGTAGGTCTTTTCCAGACGTGCCAGGGCATTGCGCATACCACTGTTGATGCAAAGCGTCCGGGCCTTGGCCAGGGTTTCACTGTACGGCCCAAACAGGACGGGAATGGCTTCTAAGGCATTCTTTGCTTCACTGTTCAGGCTCAGTCCGGAAAGATAGCGGCCAAAGGCAACCAAGTTACGTTCGGCCATATACCCGCGCAGCATACTCTTTTCCTTTTCTTCCAGCGGCAGGCTGCTGAAGAGAGCCTGTGTATAGGCCGCCGTGCCGATGTCGATGCGGACGTTATCTACACCCAGAGCCTTCAGTATTTCTGCCGCGATCACGATGACTTCACCATCGCACTCCGGACTGGCATCACCGAGGATTTCCACCCCCCCTTGAAGGAAATCCTTGCCGTACGTAGAACGGCCGAAATATTCACGGAAAACCGTACTGACATAGCCGAATTTAAGCAGCTGGTTCGAGCGGGGAAATTCCCGGGCTGCCGTTTCGACGAGCGGCACCGTCACATCCGGCCGCAAGACGAGAACGCGGCCGTCCGTGTCGATGGTTTTGACCATCTGCTGCCGCAGCTGGGGAAAATAATGCTGGTACACATCGTAATCTTCAAAGCTGGGCGTTTCAATAATCTTACAGCCATGATTCATGATCACTGTCGTGAGCTTGCTCTGAATCCTGTCATAATTACGCATTTCGTCGTGATGAAGCATCTTCACTCCATCTAATGTATTACTGAGCATGTCTATACACCCCTTGTAAGCCAGACTTCTTTATCTCTTTATTGCTTTACCGAAGTAAAGTATTGCCGTTTAAAATTGTACCACATACGGAAATAAATAAAAAGGGGTTTTACAAAAATTATTCATTCCTCTGTTTCCGCAGCAGAATGGATGATTTTTTTTACGGATTTTTCAAACTTTGGCCGGGGCACCATGACCCGGTGGCCACAGCCACAACAACGGATGACAAAGTCAACCCCTATGCGCAATACTTCCCATTCATTTGAACCACAGGGATGTGCTTTTTTTAATTGAACCACATCGCCTACGTGGTAGCGTACAAAATCAGCCATGCCATCTACCTCCTTATTTGCGGCTGCCGGCAGCCTCTGCCGTACAACCAGCTATACGTTTATGTTACTTCAAATACACGTGCCGTGCAAGGGCAGAAACAGGCCTGCCCTAGTCACTCCCAGCGTTATGTGATAGTATAAGAAATATAAGGCTATGGGGCCGGCCTCGTATGGTCACGGCCCGGCCGATTACTTTGTATAATTCGGAGGTATACCGATGTCACAATTGCCTGAACCTAAAACTTGCAGAACAGCCTTCCTGTTCCTGTATACGCTGGGTGGCTGCTGTTCTGTAGCCTGTGTCGCCCTCCTCGCCTGGGTAGCCTTTTGCATTGCCATGGAAAAGCCCCCCTTGGCATCTGTCGCGTTTTTATCCTCCTTGCCTACAGCTGCTATTTTTATTATCATCATCGCGATCATGATCATCGGTGTTGCCGCTTGGCAATGGGGCGCAAAATATCACCAGCTATATGAGGAATACATGACGAAACAGAGGTAAGTGGTTATGCGAAAGTCTGAATTTATGGATCTCTTGAAATATTATTTCCGCAAAGCTGACAAAGATGACCTGAAAGGGATCATCGAAGACTGTGAAGAACAGTTCCGTTTAGGTGCGAAAGAAGGAAAATCAGAAGAAGAAATATGCGTTAAACTCGGTTCACCAAAGAATATTTACCGGTATTATATGGGTAAGCCTATTGTGCCCGAAGACAATCCGCGTCTGCCTAACGATGACTTCGACGCACGCCGCCGTCCCAAGCGGGAGCCTTACGATTGGGAAAAGGATGAAGACCTCTTGCGCCGGCGCCAGCAGAGCCAGCAATACTATCGCACAGAGGCTCCTGCAGTCCCGGCAGAAAGGGACAGCGCCCGTAGAACGGCGCTGCCACGCCGCCGTTCCCGCCGTTCAGAAAGCAACAAAAATGACACCTTCACCTGGTCCGATAACGATAGTCTGGCCAAAGCAGGCGGTACAGTCTTACGCCCTGTCTTCAGCCTGCTGGGAACGCTCTTTACGTTGCTCAGTGGTATCCTCTATGCCGTCCTGCTCATGGTCGTCATGGCGGGCCTCTTTATGTTCATTATGCCAACGTACCTCTTTTTTGGCCTTGTTCCCATTCCCCCTTTATCCTTAAAAACGATTATTTTCACTATTCTTGCCCTTCTTTTTGCCGGACTGGCAGCCAGTGCGGCAAGTACGGCCTGCCATGCCGCAGCCAGGGGAAGGAGGTAATACGTTGTGATCAAAACCTTACTTTGCCTGTTTCTCTCCGGCGTGTTTGCTTTTATGAGCCTCAGCTCCTATGAAAGCAGCGATGCCCTGCCTATGAAACAATGGCTGGCCTATTACAGCGCGTACCAAACCATGAAATCAACGGGTACCCTGGATGATAAAAACAAGCTGGTCCTGCTCAACCGCCTGTGTCTCCTTTATCCCGACCGGGCCGCCATCTACAAGGCTGAATTCAAAGGCCAGTTCGGTGATTTGGAAAAGCAGCAGGAAGAAAAAGCCGCCAAAGAAGAAGCGGCAGCAGCCAAAGAAAAAGAAGACGCTGCCATTGCCGAACGACGGCGCGAGCAGCTTTCTGAAGCCAAAAACCGCTTAGAACAGGAAATTCAGGAAAAGAAACAGGAAATACAGAAGCGGCAAACGCAGAAACAAACGACGACACCTAAGACAAGCGATACGAGCTCGTCTACACGCTAAACTACGCTAAAAGACCGGTCAGGTTGTATCCTGACCGGTCTTTTAGCGTAGTTTATTTTTCAACGCGCTGGCACTGCCTGCCAGGCTGTTTTTTCTTCTTGTTCAGAATAACGACTGAACTGAGAATCAAGGCCATACCGGCCAGTTTCATCAAATCATAGGGCTCTTGGAAAATAAAAATACCAATAGCCGCCCCGACAAAGGGCTCAATAGTTGCCATAATAGCCGCTTTCCCCGTTTCCATATATTTGAGGCCCAGCGTATAGAGAAAATATGGCAGAACAGAACAGAAAAAGGCGATGCCTAAGGCCCACAGCCAGGACGTCGTATGCGCTCCCATAAGCGTCAGGAGTGTGGGAACATCGCCTAAAGGCAGCATGGCTGCAACGGCAAAGGCGAAGGTATAGCACGTAACCGTTTCCGGCTCGTAACGCCGCAAGGCATAGCGGCCAAAAATCGAATAGAGTGCGTAGAAAAAACCAGCCCCCAAACCGACGGCCAACACAAAGAGGGGAATAGCCAGGCTCCCGTGTAAAACACCGGAAACGAGTACGCAGCCGAGGAAGGTACACCCCAGGGCGGCCCACTTGCGCAGTGTCAGCGGTTCCTTAAAAAGCAGGGCTGACAAGAGCATGACAAAAATAGGTGACGTATAGAGCAGCATGACTGCAATGGAGACCTGGCTGGCGGCAACGGCAATAAAGTAGAAAATACTAAACAGGGCATAGCTAAAAACGCCTGTACCGAGGAAACACCAGCAATCCCGCAAGTGAATACGCAATAAATGTGGTGCCCGCCAGGCCAGAACGGCGACCACAAAGAGGAGTGCCAAAAGAGTCCGGATCAGGCAAATCTGCAGTGCGTTAAGGCCGATGGCATCGAGCTGTCGCACAAAAATACTGATCGTTCCCCACATGGATCCGGCTGCCAAGATACAAAGATTTGCTTTCCATACGGACATATGCCCCTTCCCCCTTCTACCGCCTATTTACGTGCTTACTCCATGCGAAAACGGTAGCCATTACCCCATACCGTTTCAATCGCCGTAAACTTGGGCTTCACTTCATTCAGTTTGTCCCGCAGGCGGTTGACATGGACGGTAACCGTTGCCATTTCGCCTAAGGCATCGAGATGCCAGATCATTTCAAACAGGTATTTTTTGGACAGGACCTGATTAGGATGCTGCGCCAAAAAGAGGAGCAAATTAAACTCTTTTCCTGTCAGTAAAATTTCTTTTTTGCCACGGAATACCTGCCGGCGGCGGATAAAGATCTTTAGATCACCGGTCTGAATATCCGGCAGTGTTTCATCGCGCATGAGATGTGCCCCTGCCAGCAGACGTTCGTGAATATCGATATGGGCTTTTACGCGGGCAATCAGCTCCGACGGATTGAAGGGCTTGACGATATAATCATCAGCGCCCAGGCCAAGGCCCTTGATCTTATCTTCATCACTCGTATGAGCCGTTACGAACAGAATGGGAACATCGCTCTTTTCCCGGATTCTTTGGCAGACAGTAAAACCATCTTCATCCGGCAGGCCTACGTCCAGAATAACCGCATCAACGGCCGTTTGAGATAAGGCTTTCATGCCGCTTTTGGCATCCCTGGCAACAGTCACATCAAAGTTGCTATTTTTAAAAAAATCGCGTTCCAAGGCGGCGATCAATTCGTCATCTTCAATAATCAACACCTGGGCCATTCCGGCTCACCCCCTATGTATAATATATGTTATACCCCTGTTTGAATGCGGCGGAAGCCATAATCCAAAATAGCCGGCGCATCGACCCAGCGGTCATCATCATTAAATAAGGCCACTACCAAGGTATGACCATCACGTGTAGCCGAAGCTACAAGGCAATCGCCGGCAGCCTGTGTATAGCCGGTTTTGACGCCATTCGCACCGCTATAGCCGCTGGTCAGGAAATGATTGGTCGTCGTCACGTATTTCGTATGGCCATCCATGTATTTCATGTTATAAGACGGCAGGCTGACGATGTAGGCAAATTCCGGATAGTGCTTCAAGCCGTAGGCCGCCATGCGGGCCATATCGACGGCTGTCGTATGGTGACCGGCTGCCGTAAGGCCGTTGGGATTGACAAAATGAGAGTGTTCTGCCCCTAGCTTAACAGCTTCGGCATTCATCATGCCGGCAAAGTTTTCAACAGAGCCACCGATCGTTTCTGCTACGGCTACAGCGGCATCATTTCCGGAAACGACCATCATCCCCCGCAGGGCTTCGTGCACAGTCAGCTGATCCCCCGGGGCAATGCCCAAGCTTGAAGGTTCCGTATTGGCAGCCGCCCAGGAAATCTGTAAGGGTTGTTCTAATTTATCCTTGCCCTGATCCAAGGCAGTCAAAAGCGTTACGATTTTTGTCGTACTCGCCGGGTGTACCCATTTATCCGGGTTTACACGATAAAGGATTTTTCCCGTGTCTGCATCAATCAGGCAGGCTGCTTCAGCACCTGTAGGCGGTACATAGGCCTGTACAGCAGCCGTGCTGCCAAAGGCCAGTAAAAGGAAACAAAGAAAAGAAAATAGCGTCCGTTTTATCCCTGCAAACATCGAATCTCTCCTTTACATAAATGGTTGTATTGTAGTTTTTATAAAAAAAATAAACTATGTCTCCTAGTAGTTATAAAATAATTAGTTTATATTTTTTTATAATCTCTAAAGTAATATTATTATTCAAAATGAACGGAATGTCAAATAAAAAAAATAATACAAGCAGAAAAAGGCTTGCAATTACAACGTTTTTCTTTTCTCATAGTATGCTATAATAAACGATGGTGATATATAACTTTATTATATGTATAGGCACATGTCTTTAAGGCATCGTCATAGAAAGGCTATTTTATGTATCCGATCAACTTACTACTCGACAACTGTCCCTGTCTGATCATCGGCGGCGGCAGCGTAGCATTCCAAAAAGCAAAAGGCCTCTTAGCGGCAAACGCCGTCGTAACGGTTCTGGCGCCGGAAATATGCCCGCAGCTGCAGGACCTGGTACAGGCAGGACAAATCATATGGCAGCAACGGCCGTATACGCCTGGTGCTGAAGCAGGCTATACGCTTCTTCTCTGCTGTGCTGACGATAGTGCAGCCAACGCATCTGCTGCAAAGGCTGCCCTGGCACGGGGCCAGCTCGTAAACGTTTGCGATAAACCGGAAGAAAGCAACTGGACGACGCCATCTGTCATCCGCCGTGGTCCTTTGCTGTGCACCATTTCTACTAACGGCCAGGCACCGGCTTTTTCCCGCTGGCTGCGCCTGCACTGGGAAGAAAAGCTGACCCCGGCGTATGGCGAATGGATAGACCGGCTGGCCGCTGTCCGTGCCGAAGCCCGAAGCAGCCTTACGAGCAGCCAGGCCCGGCAGGCCTTTTGGCGTCAGGCCCTGACCGATGACATCATGGCACGCGTCGCGGCCGGTCATCTGGATGAAGCCGAACAGGCCCTGCGCCAATCTCTACACCATTATCTACAGGAGACTTCTCATGAAGACCATTGAAACGATTACTATTGGCACGCGTTGCAGCCGTCTGGCCGTACGTCAGGCTGAATCGGTAGCTGCATCGCTTCGCCTCCTTTTTCCCCATATTTCCGTTACGCTAAAGTACATTCACACGCGGGGTGATAAAATTGTTGACAGGCCGCTCAGCGCCATTGGCGGCAAAGGACTCTTTACGGAAGAAATCGAACGGGAAATACTTGCCGGCACGATTGATCTTGCCGTGCACAGCCTGAAAGATGTCCCGGCTGAGTTACCCGTCGATTTGACCTTGGGCGCGATTACGAAGCGGGAGCCGGCTCAGGATGCCTTCGTATCCTGTCACTATGCCTCCCTGGCGGACCTGCCACAGGGTGCCCGTGTCGGCACGTCCAGCCTGCGCCGCAAGGCCCAGCTCCTGCGCCTGCGGCCGGACCTCGACGTAAGCGATCTGCGCGGCAATGTAGACACGCGCTTACGCCGCCTCGACGCCGGTGAGTACGCAGCTATTATCCTGGCAGCAGCGGGACTTACACGCTTACAATTGACGGACAGGATTACCGCTTATTTGCCGGCAGATGAATTTATCCCGGCTGCCGGTCAAGGGGCACTGGCGTTAGAAACGCGGGCTGCTGATACGGCCGTGCTGCAACTCTTAGAAAAGCTTCATGACAGTGAAACGGCTGCCTGTGTCACAGCAGAACGCAGTTTTTCCCGTCATATTGGCGGCAGCTGCCAAATTCCTGCCGGTGCCTACGGAACGATACAGCAGAACCGGCTGATCCTGCGTGCGGTCATTGCCTCGCCGGACGGGCGCCAAAGCCTGTGCCGTTCCCTGGCCGGGGCCCCTGCTGACGCTGAAGAATTAGGGCGCCACATGGCCACGCAGATGCTGGCTGAGGGCGGCTCCGCCATCCTCGCTATGAGTGCGAAAGGAGAAAACCTATGACAGAAGGAATGGTATATCTCGTCGGTGCCGGCCCCGGTGACTGGCGTCTTTTGACGCTGCGCGGTAAAGAACTCCTGGAAAAAGCTGATACGGTTGTCACAGATCATCTGGCAGACCCGCAGCTCTTGCACTTTGCCCGCCATGATGCAGAAATTATCTACGTTGGCAAAACAGCTGACCACCACACACTGCGACAGGAAGAAATCAATGCTCTCCTCGTCAAGCTGGGACAAGACGGCAAGACCGTCGTCCGCCTCAAGGGGGGCGATCCCCTCGTGTTTGGCCGTGGCAGTGAGGAAGGGGCTGCGCTCCATGCTGCAGGCGTTCCCTTTGAAATCGTACCGGGTATCTCATCCACCATTGCCGCACCGGCTTATGCCGGCATTCCCGTGACGGACCGGGCCTTTGCCTCGTCTTTTGCCGTCATTACAGGCCACGAGGATCCTACAAAGGGCCACTCGTCTATTCACTGGGAGCACCTGGCCACAGCTGTAGACACGCTGGTCTTCGTCATGGGCGTACGTAACCTGCCCAATATTACGGAAAAGCTGCTCCGTTACGGCCGGGCGCCGGAAACACCGGTGGCCCTCATCCGCTGGGGTACGCGCCGGGATCAGACGACCCTGGTCAGCACCTTGGCAAAGGTGGCTGACGACGCAGCCCGGGCCAAGCTCACGCCGCCGGCAGTCTGTATCATCGGTGACGTCGTAAAACGGCGGCAAGAGCTGCGCTGGTTCGATACGCAGCCCCTTTTTGGCCTTACCATCGGCGTAACCCGTACGTCGCCCCAGGCCTTTTCCCTCACACGCATACTGGAGGAAAAGGGCGCCGCCAGCCTGGAAATCCCGGCTATCCGGCTGGAAGCCCCGGCTGATGGCTACGCCGGCCTGGATGCGGCCATTTCCCGGCTTTCTGACTATAACTGGCTCGTCTTTACGAGCTCTAACGGAGTCGATCATTTCTTTGCCCGCCTGCACCAGGCCGGCTGCGACAGCCGTGCCTTAGGACAGGTAAAGCTTGCTGTCATCGGCCCGTCTACGGCAAAAGCATTGGAAAAATACGGCCTGCGTGCCGATGTTATGCCAAAGAGCGATTATCGTGGCGAAAGCCTGGCTGAAGCACTCATAGAAACGCTGCCGGCCAAGGCAAGGGTCCTGCTCGTACGCGCCGAAAAAGCCCGGGCCGTCTTGCCGGACAGACTCACCGAGGCCGGTGCCGCTGTCACCATTGCTGCCGCCTACCGCACCGTACCGGCATTAGAAAATAAAGAAACACTCATCAAGCTGCTCAAAGAAAAGAAGCTTGACCTGCTGACCTGCACCAGTTCCTCTACGGTCCTGGCCCTGATTCAGCTCTTAGGACCTGACCGGGACCTCCTGAAGGACGTAGGGCTGGCCTGCATCGGACCTATTACAGCACAGACCTGCCGTGACGAAGGCCTCACACCGGCTCTCGTCGCTGATACCTATACCAGTCAGGGACTGGCAAAAAAAATACAAGAATGGAGACTTGCCAATCATGAAGTACAATAGTTTACGGCCCCGCCGCCTGCGCATTTCCCCCGCTATGCGCGCTCTCGTGCGGGAAAATGAAGTGAAAGTATCTGATCTGATTTATCCTATTTTTGTCGTTCCCGGCACGAACGTGCGCGAAGAAATCCCCAGCATGCCCGGCTGTTATCATCTTTCTGTCGAAAATGCCGTAGAGCTGGCCAAAACCGTGGCCGCTGCAGGCATTCCGGCCATCGAAGTATTCGGCCTGCCGGAATACAAAGACGAAACGGGTTCGTCTGCCTGGGACATGACCAGCCCGGTCCAGCGGGCCATTAGAGCCATCAAGCAGGCACTGCCGGATTTAGTCATCGTCGGCGATGTCTGTCTCTGCCAGTATACGAGCCACGGCCATTGCGGCCAGCTGTGCGGCCACTACGTCGACAATGACGCCACCCTGAAGCTCCTGCAGAAGGTTGCCGTCAGCCAAGCCCAGTGCGGTGCCGATATCGTCGCCCCATCGGATATGATGGATGGCCGCATCGCTGCGCTGCGTACAGCCCTCGACGAAAACTCCTTCCAGAACGTGACTATCATGTCTTACGCTGCCAAGTATGCCTCGGCCTTTTATGGTCCGTTCCGTGATGCAGCCAACTCGGCACCTGAGTTCGGCAACCGCCGCCAATATCAGATGGACCCGGCCAACTCCCGCGAAGCCATGAAGGAAATCGGCCTCGACCTGGATGAAGGCGCCGATATTATCATGATCAAGCCGGCCATGACCTACTTGGATATCGTCCGTCAGGCCCGGGACCGGATTGACCGGCCCATCGCCGTATACAATGTCAGTGGTGAATACGCCATGGTAAAGGCAGCCGCCCAAAATGGCTGGATCGACGAAAAGCGTATTGTTATGGAATCCCTGACCTCCATGAAACGGGCCGGCGCCGATATTATTATTACCTATCACGCCCTGGATGCCGCCCGTTGGCTCCAGGAAGGCGTAGCCTGGTAATCCTCGCCATATACTGTACAGAAAGAGCTGCCGGAAATAAAATCCGGCAGCTTTTGCCGTACCCGGTCTAAATCAGGAAAACGGTCCCGGCCGCTTCTTCCTGCCCCTCTTGTCAAGACTCAGAGAATTTACTACACTATACTAGTAGTGATTTATATATAAGGAGTTAACGCCATCATGCAATTACTTGTATGGGGCCTGAATTTCAAGACCGTCCCTGTAGCCATACGGGAACAGTTTGCTGCCACACAGGACAGCATTCGTTCAGCCCTCTCTCAATGGGATCAATATACTGCATTAAAGGAAGCTGTCGTCCTTTCTACGTGCAACCGCTCGGAGGTATACGCCGTCTGCGATGACGACACGGACAGCCAAGTCCTGCAGGATTTCTTCCTCTCCCTCCTGCCCTGTCAGCCCGACGTAAAACCGGAATACTTTTACGTCTACGAAGGTACAGCCTGCATCCACCATTTACTCACCGTTGCAGCCAGCCTGGACTCTCAAATTTTAGGGGAAGGACAGATTTTAAGTCAAGTCAAGCAGGCCTACATTTTAGCCCACGAATGCGGCGCCACAGTCACCGTATTGAACCTGCTCTTCCATCAGGCCATTGCTACAGGCAAGCGCGTACGTACAGATACGCATATTGCCTACAATGCCGTGTCCGTCAGCTACGCAGCCGTCCAGCTGGCCGAACGGATTCTGGGCGATTTGTCCGGCCGGGGCCTCATGATTTACGGTGCCGGACAGATGGCCGAGCTGACAGCCCGTAATTTCCGTGGCAAGGGCACAGGCCGCCTGTACATCGTCAACCGGCATATCGAACGGGCTCAGGCACTGGCTGCGACGCTGCAAGGCAAAGCCGTCCATTACCAGGCTGCCGACGCCGTAACGGAGGACGTAGATATTATCATCACCTCTACAGGGGCACCGCATTATGTATTGACGACAGAACGGGTACGGCGGCTGTGCGACTTACGATGTCATAAGCCCTTGCTTCTCATCGATATTGCCGTACCACGGGACATTGAGCCGGACGCCGGCGAATTGCCGGGAATTACGTTGTATAATATTGACGACCTCTCAACGGTCGTCCGCAACAATGAATGCTCGCGCCAACAGGAAGCAGCCGTCGCCGCCGGCATTGTCGACGAAGATACAGAAGCCCTGACGGAGCGCTTCCGCTACCTCACGGTCCGGCCGGCCATGCTGCGCCTGTCGAAAAAGGCAGAACTTATGCGCCAGCGAGAATGGCGGCGGGCCCGCAATAAACTGCCGGGCCTTACGGACGAACAATACAGGGTCATTGAAAACATGTCGCGCATGCTCGTGCGCAAACTGCTGCGTGATCCCATGATGCAAACTGTAGAAGCAGCCCACACGGAAAAAGAAAAAAAGACACTGCAGTCTCTTTCCGACCTGTTCAAGCTTTGATCATGTCTATTCTGTAAAGGAGGAAATTTCCTATGCTTGCACATACAAAATCAGAGGCGGCCTTTACGGCAGCCCAAACGCTCATGCCCGGCGGCGTCAACAGCCCGGTCCGGTCGTACGGCCGCGTGCACTGCAACCCGCCCTTTATCGCCTCAGCCAAAGGCTGTACCATTACGGATATTGACGGCAATACGTATATCGACTACGTCGGCTCTTGGGGTCCCATGATTGCCGGCCACGCTCATCCCCGGGTAGTCAAGGCCCTGCAAGAGGCTGCTACACGCGGTACGAGTTACGGCGCACCGACGCTCCTCGAATCAGAGCTGGCCAACCTGGTCAAAGAAATCTACCCTTCTATCGAAAGACTGCGCATGGTCAACTCCGGCACAGAAGCTACCATGAGCGCCTTGCGCGTCGCCCGCGGCTTTACGGGCCGCGATAAGATTATAAAATTCCAGGGCTGCTATCACGGCCATGCCGACAGTCTCCTCGTCAGTGCCGGCTCCGGCGCAGCCACCTTCGGCCAGCCCGACAGTCCGGGCGTTACCAGGGCTACAGCAGAAGACACGATTACCCTGCCCTATAACGACACGAAAGCCTTTAACCGCCTGATGGATGGTTTCGGCAACGACATCGCTGCAGTCATCGTCGAACCTGTCGCCGGCAACATGGGCTGCGTACCGCCTGTACCGGGTTTCCTCGAAGCCCTGCGCAGCCAGACGGCTGCCCACGGTGCCATTCTCATTTTTGACGAAGTCATGTGCGGCTTCCGTACGGACCTCCACGGCGCCCAGGCGTACTATGGCATCACGCCGGATCTGACCTGCCTGGGTAAAATCATCGGCGGCGGCCTGCCCGCAGCGGCCTACGGCGGCAAGGCGTACCTCATGGACTGCGTCTCGCCGGCCGGACCGATTTATCAGGCCGGTACACTGAGCGGTAATCCCCTGGCAGTCACAGCCGGTCTGGAAACGCTGCGCATCATTACGGAAGATCCGGACTATACAGTCCGCGTTACAGCCCAGACGACAAAGCTCTGCGACGGCCTGCGCACGGCTGCGGCCGCAGCAGGCGTACCGGTCTGCATCCATCAGTCAGGCTCCATGTTCAGCGTCTTTTTCACGCCGGACGAGGTCCGCGATTTTGCCATGGCCAATGCCTGCGATCAGGAAGCCTTTGCTACGTATTTCCAGGCTATGCTGGAAGCCGGCATCTACCTGCCGCCGTCTCAGTTCGAAACGTGTTTCCTCTCAGGTGAACATGATGATCAGGCTATTGAAATAACGCTGTCCGCAGCGAAGAACGCCTTTGCTGCTGTGGCAAAAAGCAGGTGATTGTATGAGTATTGACTACGCCAGTTTGACTTCTATGCATCTCTTTGCAGGTATCCGCGAGCAGGACCTGGGCCCTATGCTGCAATGCCTGGGTGCCCGCTTTCAAACGGTACATAAGGGGGAATTCCCCTTGTTAGCGCAAGCAGAGGTAAAATATATTGGCGTCATCCTCAGCGGCCGTATCCACATGGTCCACGAAGACTCCTGGGGCGATAAGACGATTCTTTCCGTACTCCACCCGGGTTCCCTCTTCGGCGAATCCTTCGCCTGTGGTACAGTCCTCAAGTCGTCTGTTACCTTCCAGGCAGTACGCGAAAGCCGCGTCCTCTACCTGCCCTTCCGCAAGGTCCTGCAGACGTGCAAAAACTCGTGCCCTTTCCATTACAAGCTCATCGAAAATATGCTGCGCATGCTGGCCGATAAGAATGCCCTCCTCATGGAAAAGCTGGAAGTGGTCTCCAAAAAGACCCTGCGCCGCAAGATCCTGACATACCTTTCCTTCCAGGCAGAAGAGCAAGGCAGTAAGACCATTACGCTGCCCTTGAGCCGGACAGAACTGGCAGACTACCTCTGCGCGGACCGCACGGCCGTATCACGGGAGCTGACGCGTATGAAAGAAGAAGGCACCATCGATTTTGACAAGGATACCTTTACTATCCTCTGACGAAAACACGGACTTTCCCCAGGGAGAGCCGGTCTGATATAAGCAAAAAGATCCCCCGCCGGAGCCGGCATCACGCCAGCCCGTGCGGGGGATTCTTCGTATAGAGAACGCGCTCTCTATACAGCTTTTATTCTTTTGCTTTCTTTTCCAAGGCGCCCAAACCATAGGGGATGGACAGGAAGACGATAGCGCCGACGATGTTGCCCAAGGTTACAAAGAAGAGATTGTAGAGGTAACCGCTGAGGGTAATCGAAGCATCCACCGGGGACAAGAGGCCCAAGGTAAGAACGGTCATGTTGGCAATGCTATGTTCAAACCCGCAGGTAAAGAAGGCATAGAGGCACCAGAAGACCATGATCAATTTAGCTGCATCGCTCTTGGTCCGGAAGCCGCACCAAACGGCTAAGCAGACGAGAACGTTACAAAGGATACCACGGGCAAAGAGGGCGAGTGGCGGCAAACCGGTCTTCATAACAGCTGCACCGGTCAAGGCCTTGCCGACAGCACCGACAGGACCAAGGGCGGCGATGAAGATCAGGGAAAGGACGATGGCGCCAAACCAGTTGCCCAGGTAGCAGACGACCCAGAGGCGGATAACGTCAGCTGCGGAAACGGTCTTTTGCCGCCAGCCATTGAAGAGGACAAAGGCATTGCCCGTAAACAACTCGGCGCCGGCAATGATGACCAGGCTCAAAGCGATGCCAAAGGACGCACCCATGGCAACCGGTGTAACAGGCAGGGGGCCCAGGGATCCTTTGACGGTAAACGCCAAGAGAATCCCAAAGCCGATGTACGCACCGGCCAAAGCGGAAAGCAGGAAATAGCCTAAGGGGTTATTCTTGAGCATCGCCACTTTGGCTTTTGCCCCATTGCCCGTTGCTTTATATTCTTCGTTAAACATGTGTATCTCCTCTCACACTGCAGTCCTTATTTCAGGCCCCAGTAGCGAATACCATTCCAATAGAGAGGTTTGTACACTTCTGCTTTTTCCGGCAAATGAACGTCTCTCATGATATATTCCATGAACGTATCGACGCCTGTACGGTCGACGATGTAGCCGATGTGTTCCTTACCACCCGGAGCATCGGGATCGATGTATTTCTTGGCATAGTCGTAGACGTTGGAAACAATCTTGACGATGCTGTCAGCGTCACACCATTTGATGAAATCGACGCCCATACGGGGGTTTTTCTTACCGGAACGGCCGAGGAGGGTCAGGCGGAAATACTGCGTTTTGCTGCGGGTCCAGGCACGGTTCGGGCAGGCATGGACGCAAACGCCGCAGCCGATGCATTTTTCTACGTTCCGGACAGGACGGAATTTTTCCATGTGCAACGCTTCTACAGAGAGCTGTTTGCACTTCTTGACGCAGGCACCGCAGCTGACGCAGCGGGACGGATCGAACTGGGGTTCCGTCATGCCCATGATGCCGAAGTCGTGCATACGGACTTTACAGCAGTCGTTCGGACAGCCCGTAAGAGCTACCTTTACGTGCAGGTCATTCGGGAAAATAGCCTTTTCGATGCGTTTTGCCAGTGCTGTCGTATTGTAATTGCCGAAGGGGCAGACATGGTTGCCGACGCAAGCCATGATATTACGCGTACCGGACGATTCGTAGCCGATGCCCTTCTTGGACTGGTTAATATTGAGTTCATCAATGATCGGCTGCAGTGCTTCGTTTACTTCCTGTACCTTTTCGTAAGGAATGCCGAAGATTTCGAAGCCCTGACGGATAGTCAGATGTACTTCGCCATTGCCGAAGCGTTCAGCAATATCTTTTACCTGGCCCAGGACCTTTGCATTCAGGAGGCCGCCGGGAACACGTACACGAGCCGATGCGATACCGCGTTTTTTCGTGACGCGGAACGCGTTTTTCTTTAACTTGCCACAATTCATATCCATCATAGCCATAGCGTGTATCCTCCTAGTCAATCATCGTCTGAATCTGCGTATATTTGAAGACCGGGCCGTCCTGGCAGATGTATACGTCGCCAATACGGCAGTGGCCGCATTTGCCGAGGCCGCAGCACATTTTACGCGATTCGGAAAGCCAAATGTTGTTTTCGTTGAAGCCGATCTTTTTCAGTTCCAAGATGGAGAATTTGATCATCGGCGGCGGACCTACGACGACGGCAATGGCTTTGGCCATGTTGTCGAATTCGAGTTCCGGAATATATTTCGTTACCATGCCGACGTGACCTTCATAGCCTTCAGGCGCATGATCGACCGTCGTAATCAAGTGAATGCCTTTTTCCAGCCAGACTTTCTGGTCTTCCTTAAAGAGGATGTCGTCCGGCGATTTAAAACCGACGATGACCGTCAGTTTCTTGATTTCGTCCAAATGGTCGGCGAAGTAGTCGATGACGCCGTGTACAGGTGATAAGCCCGAGCCGCCGGCTACGAGGATGACTTCCTTACCCTTGAACATGTTGACGTTGAAGCCATTGCCATAGGGTCCACGCATGAAGAAGTGGTCACCTACATAATTTTCAAAGATTTCGTCCGTCAGGGAACCGACGCGGCGAATAGTGAAATCCAGGGAATGGTCTGTAATACCGCTGACGGAAATCGGAGCTTCGCCGTACTTCGGAATAGAAATTTCAAAGAACTGGCCCGGATTAACAGGGTGTTCCTTGCCACGATCGTAGGACATGCGGAAGGTATATTCTAATTCAGCGTGCTTGATTACTTCGAGAATTTCGGAACGAAACGGTAAATATTCATTTTTATTGGCCATTTTCCAGTACCTCCTTCATGCCCTGGGGCAGCTTCGTGTTGATGCAGTTTGTAAGAGAAATATATTCCGGGCAGATAGCGTCACAACGGCCGCAGCCTACGCACATCTGGAAGCCTGCACGGGTATTGAAGTCCATGACCTTGTGCAGCACCTTGAAGCGCATGCGTTCGCCAGCCTTCTGACGGAAGCAGCCACCACCGGCAACGGTCGTGTAATCATCAAACATGCAGCTCGTCTGCACGCGGCGGCGTTCACCGGCTTTGCCGTTTTCCGTGTAGAAGATATCCTGCATGGACCAGCACGTGCACGTCGGGCAAGCCAAGGTGCAGCGGCCGCATTTGATACAGCGTTTGTCGTATTCATCCCAAATAGATGTCTTGGCAATGGCGTTGGTCAGGTTATCCGGAATCGTAACTTCTACGTCGTCTTCTTCTACGTGATTCGGCACAACATCGCAAGTCTGTTCAGCAAATTCCTGTAAAGCTGCTGCCAGCGTTGCATCAGGACAGTCCAGGAAATATTCGCCATCTTTTGCGTTAACGGCAGCGTCGTAATCGGTGCTGACGTTCGTACCCATGGAAACGCAGAAGCAGTCTTCGAAGGGATGTTCGCAGCCCATGAGAACAAACTTCACGCGATCGCGCAGGGTTTTGTAGTAGTAATCTTCCGGGCCGTTTTCGAGGAACATGAAGTCCAGGCGTTTGACAGCGTGCAGATCGCAGCTGCGCAGGAAAATGATGGCGCCCTTCTGCGGGAAATCAGCTTCTTTTACTTCGTTTTCCGTGAAGTAGAAGAGGACCTGACAGACCGGTGTCAGTACATCCTTAAAGGAGTATTCGGAACGTTCATCCCATACGATCTGGGCAGGATCTGTCACCTTGCCATAGCGAATTACATCGGTTTCTGAAAAGCGTCCTGTTCCTTCAAACACCATGGGTGCGTAAATGTCGTACTCTGCAGACCATTTCTTAAAGGCAGAGGTCAATGCCTGTCCACTTAATTGATACCCCATTCTGCTACCTTCTTTCTTTGGATACTATAACAACATAAAATAGATTAAAAGAAAATTTTCACTTTCTGTTGTGCTTTTCATCAAATATCATTGATGCTTATATGCTACCAAAAAGAAACCAATCCTTCTGTTGCCTTGGCAACGGAAAAATTGGTTTCTTCTCATTTATCAATGCTAAATTGAGATAACTTTCTCTTTTGATTTGCGCTTTTGTAATCCAGATACAAATTGTCCGTTTTAGTTTCCTTCACCGGATCCTCTTAGCGGCATATCGAGTCGGCCCAGGCAAAGAGTTCATCCAGGTCGTAATCCCCGCCATGCCCCTGCCCCCAGGGAACGGCAAAGTTCACATCATAGCCTTCATTTTGCAGGCGCAGTGCCAGAATAGCCGGCACGGCCAGAGACGTATCCCTGTCCGCACTGCCGTGACGGATGCGCCAGTGCGGAGCTACGGTGACATCTTCACGGCCAATATAGTTCAGGGGATTCAAGAGGCCAATAACTTTTTTATCCGCCATCTTGGCCTTTTTAACCGTATTATACTTCTTGCCTACGGCCGTAAAGTGACGGGCATTGATGGACGACGAACCGAATTCACTGTTTTCACCGGCAGAAAGGTCCAGGGCATCGAAGGCCGGTGCTGCCTTCAGGCGCGTAATCTGCACGGCGTACTTCGCCAGATCCATGTCCGTGACCTTGCCGTTTTCGATGGTCAGCCAGCCGACGTGGGACAGATCTTTACCACTATCTATAGCATGCTGTGCTGAATCCATATATAGTTGTTTTATATACTCTTTAAAGGAACCGTTCCCTTTCTTATCTAAAGTCAGCTTCGTTCCATCGGCAGCCCGCAGATGAAGACTGTTCAGATAGGATGGGAATTTTTTCTTTAAGACCTCGGACACCTTGATTTGCTTTTTCGTCAGTTCCTGCGCTTTGGCACTTTCAGCCGGTGCATTAGCCGGGCGGTTTTGGACCGTACCGCCCGGAGCCGCAGCAGCCCCCTCGCCGGCAAGCATTTTCATGAGACCGGCGGGCATGGCCTGCTGATAGTACGTATGCACGTCGCCAAAGACCCATTCATAGGGCATGTCTGCATGATCTAGATCTGTAATGGGGCAATAATCACTGGAGGCGAAGATATCATCCCGTTCCTCCGCTGCACCCAGGTCCTTCAGATAGGGTTCATAGTCGGGACTGTTCCCGGTTGCCCCTAAAAGAGCCGAAAGGGCACCGCCGGCACTGGTACCATTCGAAATAATTTTATCTGTATTGCCGGGAATGCGGCCTTTATTATACCGTAAGTACCGTACGGCTGCTTTCATATCGACGAGGAGAGCCGGAGCCTTGCCTGTATACGTACCATCGGCAGCTTCATTCGTCCTGCCCCGGGCCCCCGGTGCTGCCACGACATAGCCATAGGCCAGGGCCGTCAGGATCGCGTTGGGACCACCGCTCATGCGGTCATTTTCCAGTGGCGTACCGGCTTTTCCCGGCATATAGCCGCCGACGCTGTTCGGTAAGAAAATGGGAGCTGTCGCTGCCGTATAGCCATGGACGGTCTTACCATCAAAATAGTCTTCTGGCACGTAGATATTCATAGATTCATAGGCCGCATCGACAGGATGGGATACGTATACGCGATTTTCGTAAGAACGAAAGACCACCTTCTGTCCCCTGTATTGCATCGTATCGACGGTATAATCTGACGTATCGAGTTCTAAGCTGTACGTTTTCTGCTCCTTCTCTGCTGCCGTCTGCGCCGTGTTTTGCGCCACCGTCTGGCTGGCTGCCAGCGGGGCCGCCGCTGCCGTTACAGAAGCGCTTTCCGCCTGCGTTCCTGCCGGAGCTGCCGCCCAGGCCGGGCCGGTACATAAGAGCGCCGCCAAGAGAATCGCATTCCATTTATACTTCATGTTATTTCCTCCCTTTTGCATTATTATTCATTTTATTATACCAGTATATGTGTAGTATAGCACAATTTCATAAGGTCATTTGTTACAGTTTCTTGTAATCTTCCTTGTTGGCACGGTTCTTCCTTTTTTTGTTCATCTCACTTATGTTATACTTAACCTGTGCATACGGAAGTACCGTATGGTTTACAGCATTTATTTTTTATACAACTACTCCATTTCAAATTGCAGGGTGATTCTTATGAAACTAAATTTCAAAGCAAAAGCAGCCATTGCCATCGTCCTCATTGCCGCTTGTGCCTGTGGCGGCTGGTATTATTATCAGCAGCAACAGAGCGCCAAACAGGCAGCTGCCGTAGAAACGGCAACGGTACAGCGCATGAACCTGAAATCCACCGTATCCGCTACGGGGACCATCCGTCCTGTCGATTCCGTCGAAGTCTCGCCAAAGATTACGGCCCGCATCAGCCAGGTACTGGTCAAGGAAAATGACCACGTCACGGCCGGCCAGGTCGTAGCCACACTGGACGGCAAGGATTATCAGGCCAAATACGACCAGGCCCAATATAAAGTAACGAATACGCGTCTCGATTACGAACGCTATAAGTCATTGTATGACCAAGGTGCCGGCACCAAGCAGGCCCTCGACAATGCGGAATACGAATATAAGACGGCCCTTTCAACCTTATCGGCCGCCGAATCGGATTTGGCTGAAACATCCATTACTGCGCCTATGAGCGGCGTCGTCGTCGGTGAACCGAAGCCGGCCGGTACCATGGCCGTCCAGGGTAATAGCAACCCGACGGTCATCATGCGCATCGCCGATGCGAGTAAAAAACAGATTCTCGCCAACATCGATGAAACGGATATCGGCAAAATCAAGGTCGGCCAGGACGCGACCTTTACAGTCGATACGTATTCGGACAAGACCTTTACGGCTCACGTCACGAAGATTTCCCAAACCGATACGAGCAACACGTGGGATACGAACGGCACGAGTTCTACCTCTTCCTCTTCCTCTTCCTCGTCAGCCAGCGTTATTTACTACTACGTCATTCTCGACGTAGATGATCCGGACGACGAACTGCGCCTGGGCATGACAGCCCGCGTAGACATTATCACGTCGGAAAAGGACGACGCCCTCGTCGTGCCCATTGCAGCACTCAAGACCAATAACGGCGGCACGTATGTCCTGCGCGTCGGTGATGACGGCAAAACCGAAGAAGTACCCGTTACGACAGGCATTTACAGCGACGATTACGTCGAAATCCTGAGCGGCCTCAACGCCGGTGATAAGGTTTCTATTTCCTATACGGCCGCTAAGACAACCTCCAGCAGCAGCTCTAAGAGCAACAGCCGCCAGGGACCGCCACCCATGTAATACTGCCATAAGGGCAAGAAATCAGGTGTAACACTATGAATGAGAAACTGATTGAACTGACAAATATCAAAAAAATATATCACATTGGCGGCCAGGATTTTGCCGCCCTGGCAGGTATCAATCTCGTCATACGTGAAGGAGAATTTGCCGCCCTCATGGGGCCATCGGGCTCCGGGAAGTCGACGCTCATGAACATTCTGGGTTGTCTCGACCGGCCGACGGAAGGCTCGTATAAGCTGAATGGTGAAGAAGTCGCCCATCTTTCTGACGACGAACTGGCCGTCGTCCGCAACCGACACATTGGCTTTGTCTTCCAGAACTTCAATCTCCTCTCGCGTATTTCCGCCTTAGACAACGTGGCCCTGCCTCTGGTCTACGCCGGCGTGGGCCGCAAGGAACGGCACGAACGGGCCCTGCAAAAGCTCACCGATGTAGGCCTCAAGACCTGGGCCGATCACAAGCCTAACGAATTGTCCGGCGGCCAGCGTCAGCGTGTTGCCATTGCCCGGGCCCTGGTCAATGAACCGCACATCATCATGGCCGATGAACCGACAGGCAACTTGGATACAAAATCGACGAAGGACATTATGCACCTCTTCGAGGACCTGCACGAAGAAGGCAAGACGATCATCCTGGTCACACACGAACCGGACATCGCCGCCTGCGCCAGCCGGCAGCTGCTCCTTTGCGACGGTATGATTACGCGCGATGCAGGGAAAGGGGTGGTCATGGATGTTGTTTAAAGAAAGTGTCAGTATCGCCATTGCAGCCCTCCTGTCCAATAAGCTCCGCTCCATTTTGACTATGCTGGGCATTATCATCGGCGTCGGTGCCGTCATCGTCATGATTTCCATCGGCATGGGCGTGCGGCAAAACGTCACCAACTCCATTGCCAGTCTGGGCAGCAACATGCTCATCGTTACGCCGGGCTCAGCCAATAAAGGCGGCGTCCGTTCTGCCGCCGGGTCCAACCAGAGCCTGAAGCTCGATGACGCCGAAGCCATCCAAAAGCGCATTAAGGACATCGATTATGTGGCACCGACGGTCAACAGCAGCTACCAGGTCGTTTACGGCAACCAGAACTGGAACACGTCCGTTTACGGCGTCACACCGGATTACATGAAAATCCGCTCCCTCACTGTCGCCTCCGGTTCCTTTATTACCAACGCCGACGACAACAGCCGTAACCGTGTGGCCGTCATCGGTTCTACCGTCGCCACAAACCTCTTTGGCACGAAGAACCCTGTAGGCAGCAATATCCGTATTCACAACCAGCCCTTCAAGGTCATTGGTGTCCTCGAAAGCAAAGGCCAGTCGTCTATGGGCAGTGACCAGGATGACGTGGTCCTCGTCCCCTTAAAGACTGCCCAGGAACGACTCATGGGCATTACGTACATCCGCTCCATCAACATTCAGGTTACCAATACGAACGATATGGACGCCGTCCAGGAACAGGTCGAAACACTGCTGCGCCAGCGCCACCATATTCGCACCGGTGAAGACGATGACTTTAACGTCCGCAACCTGACGAGCATTATGGAAACCATGAGCAGCACGACGACCATGCTGACTCTCTTTCTCGGTAGTATTGCCGCCATTTCCCTTTTGGTCGGCGGCATTGGCATCATGAACATTATGATGGTATCCGTTACGGAACGGACACGGGAAATCGGGATCCGCAAGGCCTTAGGTGCTACCTTTAAGGATATTATGACGCAGTTTCTCATTGAATCTGTCGTCATCGGCGTCGCCGGCGGCCTCTTAGGTGTTTTCTTCGGCGTTTCCATTTCCCTGCTCATTTCGCATTTCTCGACCTTTACGACGTATATCACAGCCGCGCCGATCATTCTCTCCTTTACCTTCTCTGTCGGCACAGGCCTCTTCTTCGGCATCTATCCCGCAAAGAAAGCAGCCCGCCTCGATCCCATTGAAGCACTGCGCTACGAATAACACGTACAGAAAAAGAGCTCCTCGTCAAAGGGGCTCTTTTTCTGTACGTGCCAATTCAGATTGTTTCCAGCTGCAGCCAGCGGCGGATATCGCCTTCGGCATCGGCAACGGTCGTGCCTAAGAGGGTAATACCACGGCTGAGTTTGGCCTGCGGCGCCAGGGCATGGATATCCTCCAGGCTATGTCCAAAGCCGCTGCCTTCATGCGTGCAGAAGGGCTTAATAATTTTATTGGAAAAATCATGGGCTTCCAGGAAGGTCCACACAGGCATGGGCATGGTGCCACACCAATTCGGATAGCCCAGAAAAATAACGTCATACGCCGTTACATCAGGCAGGTCATAGCGCAAGGCCGGACGGGCATTATCCCGTTTTTCCTGCCGCGCCCGCTCGACCGTTGCAGCATACGAGTCGGGATAGCGCTCTGCCGCCTCGATGAGGAACATATCCCCTTGTACATGGCCCCGCAAAATATCTGCGGCAATCTGCGTGTTGCCTATGGGCAAATGCACCAGCTGTCCCCGCGAATAGTTTTCGCCTGGCCGGCTAAAATAAGCAATGAGACATTTCTTATCACGATAATCCATACCCTCCGCCCCTTTCTCTCTCTGGCAGGTGTTTCAATATTTCAAATGGTTACCATTCTATTTTATCATGAATCCTTGCGTTTGCGTACCTTTTCAAGGGTTTATGATTGTAGTACAATAAACAGTGACATTCAGGTATACATTCCAGTATATATGTACATTCTTATCGAATATAAAGGAGGTCATTTCATGGCTCATGTAAATGAAAATTATTTAAAACTTCCGGGTAACTACCTCTTTGCTACGATCGGCAAAAAAGTAGAAGCCTTTTCCAAGGCCCATCCCGATGCCAAAATCATCCGTCTCGGTATTGGCGACGTAACGCGTCCCCTGGCTCCGGCCATCATCGACGCCATGCACAAGGCTGTTGACGAAATGGGCAAGGCCGAAACATTCCGCGGCTACGGTCCGGAACAGGGCTATGATTTCCTGCGTCAGGCCATCATCAAAGGCGATTACGAAACGCGTGGCATCAGCCTCGACGAAGATGAAGTATTCATTGGCGACGGTGCCAAGACGGACGTTGCCTGCATTCAGGAAATCTTCGGCAGTGATATGAAATTTGCCGTAGCCGATCCGGTCTACCCGGTATATCTCGATTCTAACGTCATGCTCGGCCACACAGGCCTTTACAATGAAGAAAAAGGCATGTATGACGGTGTCGTATATCTCCCGTGCACGCCGGAAAATGGCTTCAAAGCTCAGCCGCCGACAGAAAAGGTCGATATTGTCTACCTTTGCAACCCGTCCAACCCGACAGGCACAGCCATGAGCAAGGCCGAACTGGAAAACTGGGTCGCCTATGCCAAGGAAAATAAAGTCGTCCTCATTTATGACTCGGCTTACGAAACATACATCACCGAACCGGACGTCCCCCACTCGATCTATGAAGTAGAAGGGGCCAAAGAAGTCGCCATCGAACTGCGTTCCTACTCGAAATGCGCCGGCTTCACGGGTACGCGCTGCTCCTACGTCATCGTCCCGAAAGCCTGCGTCGGCTACAAGGCTGATGGCACAGCGGTCGAACTGAACCCCATGTGGAACCGCCGCCAGTGCACGTTCTTCAACGGCACGCCGTACATCATTCAGCGCGCAGCCGAAGCGTACTACAGTGAAGAAGGTCAGAAACAGTGCCTGGCTGACGTCGAATATTATATGGAAAACGCCCACATTATCCGCGACGGCCTCGTAGCTGCCGGCTATACGGTTTACGGTGCTACCAACTCCCCCTATGCCTGGGTACAGACGCCGAACGGCATGAAGAGCTGGGATTTCTTCGATCTGCTCCTGGAAAAAGCCAACGTCGTTACCACACCGGGTGCCGGCTTTGGCCCGCACGGCGAAGGCTATCTCCGCCTGACAGCTTTCGGCACACGGGAAAACACGGTAGAAGCCGTACAGCGTATTGCTGATCTGCATATCATTAAATAATCGAAGTCGTAGAAAGGAACACCTCATTCATGAGTACCAATTTGGAAATCGGTATTGTCGGCCTGCCGAACGTCGGTAAGAGCACGCTCTTTAACGCAATTACCAAGGCCGGGGCAGAAGCGGCTAACTATCCATTCTGCACAATCGAACCGAACGTAGGCGTCGTCGAAGTACCGGACGCACGCATTCAGGTCCTGACAGACATGTATCATCCGAAACGTACCATTCCTGCGGTAACGCGTTTCGTCGATATTGCCGGCCTCGTAGCCGGTGCCTCTAAGGGTGAAGGCCTGGGCAATAAATTTCTCAGCCACATCCGTGAAACCGACGCCATTGCCGAAGTCGTCCGCTGTTTTGAAGACGGCAACATTACGCACGTATCGGGCTCTATCGATCCTGTCCGTGACGTAGATGTCATCAATACGGAACTGTGCCTGGCCGACATGGACACAGTACAAAAACGGGCAGACCGCATCCGCAAAGTAGCCCAGTGCGGCAACAAGGAAGCCAAGACAGAGCTTGATATCCTCGTAAAAATTCTTAAGGCCTTGGAAGATGGCGAACCGGCCCGCAAGGTCGGCCTGACGAAGGACGAATTGCCGTGGGTACATGATCTCAATCTGTTGACCTTAAAGCCCATCCTCTACATTGCTAACGTAGCCGAAGACGAAGCATCCGAACCGGACGCAAATCCGCACGTACAGGCCCTGAAGGAATTCGCCGCCGCAGAAGGCTCTCAGGTCGTTGCCGTTTCGGCCAAGATCGAAGCAGAAATCGCCGAATTGCCGGCTGACGAAGCATCGGTTTTCCTGCAGGAACTGGGCCTGCCTGAAGCAGGTCTGGCTAAATTGATCAAAGCCAGCTACGCCATGCTGGGCCTGATCAACTTCTTTACGGCCGGTGCCGACGAAGTCCGCGCCTGGACCATCGTCAACGGTACGAAAGCCCAGAAGGCTGCCGGCAAGATTCATACGGATATCGAACGGGGCTTCATCCGCGCCGAAATCGTATCCTATGACGACCTCATTGCCTGCGGCAGTGAACAGGCGGCTAAGGAAAAAGGCCTCGTACGCCTGGAAGGCAAGGATTACATCATGCAGGATGGCGATGTCACCTACTTCCGCTTTAACGTCTAAAAAAGGCAAATACACCACAAATACCGATATAAAAAGAGCAGGCAGCTCAACGCTGTCTGCTTTTTTATATCGGTTTATTCTGCTTCAGAAAGTTCTTCCCACTTTTCGTAGGCAGCCTCCAGTTCAGCCTGGGTACGTTCATAGAGTGCTGTCAGTTCCATGGCCTTTTCCGGGTCTGTCTGGTTTTCCGGCTGATTCAGCTGGAATTCGTACATCTTGACCGTCGCTTCGAGCTCGGAAATCTTCATTTCTATCTTTTCCAATTGCCGCGTCGTGCCGTAGGACTGGGCCTTTTTCGCCGGCGGCGTGTGCCGCTGCGGTTCCGCTTCTTTCTTCGTTGCCTCTGCCTTAGAAGCTGCCGTCACAGTCTCTCCCTGTTCTGCTGCTTTTTGGGCAGCCAGTTCTTCTGCTTCCCGTTCTTTTTCCCGGTAATACGTGTAGTTGCCTAAATATTCGTGCAGCTGCTTAGCTTCAAGGACCAGCGTCCGGCTCGTTATCTTATCGAGGAAATAGCGGTCATGGGATACGACGAGATACGTGCCGCCAAAATCGAGGAGCGCCTGTTCCAGAATTTCCCGCGTCGGAATATCGAGATGATTCGTCGGTTCGTCCAGGATGAGGAAATTCGGCCCCTGCAGGAATAACTTCAAGAGAGCCAGACGGGCCTGTTCACCACCGCTCAGGTTGCTCACGGTCTTAAAGACATCGTCACCTTGAAAGAGAAAACGGCCCAGGACGTTGCGCGCTTCGTCTTCGCTATAGCTGAATTCGTTCATCATTTCTTCGACGAGGGTCCAGTTTCCCTTAAGCTCCGTATGCTCCTGGGAAAAATAACCGATGTGGACGCGGCTGCCCAGGGTAATGTGGCCGTGGTCCGGTTCTTTTTCGCCCATAATCATGCGCAGCAGCGTCGTCTTGCCCGTACCGTTCGGCCCGATAAGGGATGCTGCTTCACCGCGCCGCAGGAGCAGGGACAAATGGGAAAAGAGCTCTTTATCGCCATAGCCGCCACAAATATCGTCAAGGACCAGAACCTTTTCGCCACAGCCTTCGGCCGGGGCAAAATGGAAGTGGAGCGTCGCATCTTCCGGTGCCAGTTCAATCCGTTCCAGGCGGTTCAGCTGGGACTGGCGGCCCCGGGCCTGCTTGGACTTGATACCAGCCTTATACTTGCGGATATATTCTTCCGTTTCTTTAATGTGTTCCTGCTGTTTATTGTAGGCACGTTCTAAGGCTTCCCGCCGTTCCCGGCTCTGTTTGATATAGCGCGTGTAATTGCCTTTATACTTGGTAATCGTACCATGGCTCATTTCCAAAATCCCTGTAGCTACGCGGTCGAGGAAATACCGGTCGTGGGACACGATAAGGATACCGCCGCCATAAGAAAGGAGATAGCCTTCAAGCCACTCCAGCATATCCATGTCCAGATGGTTCGTCGGTTCGTCCAAAAAGAGGTAATCCGGCCGCCGTACGAGGGCCCGGGCCAGATTAATACGCGTTTTCTGGCCGCCGGAAAAACTCTGGACAGGCCGCGACCAGTCGGCTTCGGAAAAGCCCAGGCCCTGCACGATCTTATGGCTCATCGATTCGTAAGAAAAGCCGCCCAGCCATTCGAAACGCTCCTGCAGGCGGGCGTAGCGGTCTATGAGGGCTTCGTTATCCGGTTCTGCCTGCATCTGCTTTTCTGCGGCCTTCAGATCCTGCTCCAAATGACGCACATCCTGCCACGCTTCCGTAATCACGTCCCCTAAGGTAATAGTATCGGCGTAGGTAATATCCTGCTGCAGGTAGCCCACGCTTTCTCCTTCAGAAAGGACAAAAGCACCACTGTCATACTCTTCTTCCCCCATGAGACACTTGAGCAGCGTCGATTTGCCGGCACCGTTGGCACCGATAAGGCCTAAGCGTTCGCCGCGCCTGAGTTCAAAGGACACGTCATGAAAGACGACGTGAACGCCAAATGCTTTTGAAAGTTTTTGTACTTTTATGCTACCCAATTGTTTTTTTATCCTTTCTCGTGTTGTTCTACAATATGCTTTTCTTTCAGGGCTGCAATGGTCTTTTCATCGAGCCCGAGGACACCGGACAAAATGGCATCCGTATCTTCGCCTAGGAGCGGTGCCGCTTTGCGGACCGGTGTTTGCATCGTCGAAAATTTTGCCGGAAAACCGGGCATTTCCAAATCCCCTAAGACCGGATGATGCTGTGTTTCGATCATCCCCCGCGCCCGGATCTGCGGATGGTTCACTAATTCATCGATGCCCAGCACCGGTGCCACCGGGACTGCAGCCCGGTCAAAGAGAGCCACGATGTCTGCCGTCGTGTGCTCCTTCATCCAAGCCGCCAGGATAGGCCGCAGTTCCTTATAGTTTTTGCGGCGCAGCGTATTTTCGGCAAAGCGCGGGTCCGACATGATGTCCATGCCCATAGCAGCCTGCATTCGTGAAAACTGTGTATTATTACCGGTCGCTACGGCCACGTAATCATCCTTCGTTTCATACATATCAAAGGGCGCCGATGCCGAGTGTTCATTACCGGACCGTTCCGGTACGACACCGTTTAAGGTATATTGCATGACAAAATTTTCCAATACGGACATGGTCGTATCCATCATGGACACGTCGATGTACTGGCCTGCACCGGTATGATCACGCTGGTACAGGGCTGCCATGAGACAAAAGGCCATGTGGATGCCTGCGTTGGCATCGGCAATGGAAACGCCTACCTTGACCGGCGGCTGGTCCGGAAAGCCGGTCAGTCTGAGCAGGCCGCCCATGGCCTGGGCAATAATATCATACGCTGCCTTGTGGCAAAGGGGACCGCTTTGGCCAAAGCCGGAAATGGAGGCATAAATAATATCGTCCTTGACGGCTTTAGCCGCTTCATAGCCCAGGCCGAGACGGTCCATCGTGCCGGCAGAAAAATTTTCAATGACTACATCACTCTTTTTCATGAGTTCCAGGGCGATACGTTTTCCTTCAGGACTCTTAAGGTCGAGGGTCAGGCTTTCCTTATTGCGGTTGAGATAGGCAAAGTAACCGCTTTCGCCGTTTTTAAAGGGCAGGTAATGACGCGTATCATCACCACTGCCGGGCCGTTCTATTTTTACTACCCTGGCACCCAGGTCGGCCAGCAGCATCGTACAATACGGGCCGGAATATACATGCGTAAAGTCTAATATAAATAAATCTGAAAACGGATTTTTCATGATTAAGATTCACCTCAACGTATAGTATAACATAGATTTCCCTTGCTACCCAGGCGTATACCTATGTTATAATACTCCTGTAACATACTCTTAGCTTAGGAGGGGATAGAGCATGAAAAATTTAAAGAAAAATTTACGGGCTGCGCTCGTACAGGCATCACCTATTATGTTTGATAAACGGGCGACGACAGAAAAAGTCATCAGGCAAATTCATGAAGCCGGACAAAACGGCGCTGAGCTGATCGTCTTTCCGGAATCGATTATTCCCTGTTATCCCTATGGACTGACTTTCGGCTTCACTGTAGGCAGCCGCAATAATACAGGCCGGCAGGATTGGAAGAAATATTATGACAATGCCGTCCTCGTACCTGACGATACGGCAGGTATCGCCGCTGCCGCCAAAAAGGCCCAGGCCTATGTGAGCATTGGCGTCACCGAACGGGATCATCAAACGTGCTCTCTCTATTGCACCAATCTGATTTTCTCACCGGAAGGCGAACTCGTATCGGTACACCGGAAAATTAAGCCGACCGGTTCGGAACGCTATATTTGGGCAGATTCCCACGTACCGGAAACGTATTTCCCCGTCGTCGATACGCCGTGGGGCGCTATGGGCAGTCTCATTTGCTGGGAAAACTACATGCCCTTAGCCCGCGTAGCGCTCTATGAAAAAGGCGTTTCCCTCTATTTGGCCCCCAATACCAACGACAACCCGGAATGGCAGGACACGATCAAACACATTGCCATTGAAGGCCATTGCTTCGTCTTCAACGTCGATCAGTACTTCACGCGTGACCAGTACCCGCAGGATCTCCTGGAACAGGACGAAATCAGCCGCCTGAAAGAAGAAACCTGCACGGGTGGTACGTGCCTCATCGATCCCTATGGCCACTATGTCACGGAGCCCGTATGGAACAAGGAAGCCATTATCTATGCCGACCTTGATCTTGATATGGTACCCATGAGCCGTATGGAATTCGATGCAACAGGTCATTATTCCCGCCCGGACATCCTTGAATTCTACGTCAATGATTACGACGACGAACTTGAATAAATATCCATTTTCTTTTTACTCCTCTGCTCACGCAGGGGAGTTTTTCTTTTTTTCTAGAATGATTTTTTTATTTTTTCGTTCCAATATGTCTTCCCTATATTATATATACATATATGGGCCTGCTAGCAAGTATATGTTACAGAACGAAATTCTACGAATTTTCAAGTTTTTTACGAAAAACCATTTGACAAATGACAGCGTACATGGTAGACTTACGTCAACAACTTGATAGTGTTGCAATGAAGAGAAGAGTACATGACTAGGAACGGCACAGAGAGCTCCTGAATGGTGAAAGGGAGACCGCAACAACTCATGGAAGATGGCCTCAGAGCAGATTGGTCGAATAATTTAGACCGTCCGGGCGCACCCGTTACAGTGCTACGGTATTCAGGACTTCGGTCTGCGTACCTGAAGAGGTCTGGCTTGCGAGAGCCAGATGAAATTGGGTGGTATCACGGTGCTTCCGTCCCTTACAGAGGGGATGGAGGCTTTTTTTATTACAACACACCTTTTCAAGTGAATTTAATCTTTCTACATTTTATCATTCACAGGGGGAATCATATTATGAGCAAAAACTACAAATTCGAAACATTACAGCAGCATGCAGGCCAGGTACCCGATCCTACGACAGGCGCACGTGCCGTACCTATTTACCAGACGACGAGCTATGTATTTGACAACACGCAGGACGGCGAAGACCAGTTCGCCTTGAAAAAGCCAGGCTTCATCTATTCCCGTCTGGCCAACCCGACGTGGGATGTCCTGGAAAAACGCGTTGCTGCTCTCGAAGGCGGTACAGCCGCTTTGGCCACAGCTACAGGCGCTGCTGCCATTTCCCTTTCGTTAATCAACCTGGCTGGTGCCGGTGATGAAATCGTTGCCGCTCCGACGCTCTACGGTGGCACGATTGAATTGTTCAGCGATACGTTCAAACACCTGGGCATTTCCGTAAAATTCGCCAATCCCGATGACCCGCAGTCCTTTGCTGCCGCCATTACGGACAAGACGAAAGCCGTTTATCTTGAAAGCCTGGGCAACCCGGCCATCAACATTCCTGATTTCGAAGCCATTGCCGAAATCGCTCATAAAAACGGTATCCCCGTTCTCGTAGATAATACCTTCGCTACACCGTATCTCTTCCGTCCCTTTGAACACGGCTGCGATATCGTTCTCCATTCGGCAACGAAATTCATCGGCGGCCATGGCACGACCTTAGGCGGTGTCATCGTAGAAAAAGGCGACTTCGACTGGGAAGGCTCGGGCCGTTTCCCCGATTTCGTCAATCCGGACGAATCCTACGGCGGCATCAGCTTTGCCAAAGACGTACCGGGTGCCGGCTTCGTAACCCGTGTCCGCGCCAAATACCTGCGTGATCTCGGCGCATCCCTGAGCCCGTTCAACGCCTGGCTCCTCATCCAGGGTTTGGAAACCTTGTCCCTGCGCGTAGAACGTCACGTCGCCAACGCCCAGAAGGTTGCTGCTTTCCTGGAAAACCATCCGAAGGTCGCTAAAGTAAACTATCCGTCTCTGCCGAGCTCGCCATACTATAAACTGGCTCAGAAGTATTTCCCGAAGGGCACAGGCTCTATCTTCTCCTTCGAACTGAAAGATGGCTATGCAGCTGCCCGTAAGTTCATCGATTCGGCAGAAATCTTCTCTGACCTGGCTAACGTAGGCGATTCCAAATCCCTGCTCGTACATCCGGCTTCGACAACACATCAGCAGCTGACGCCGGAAGCTCTCGTCGCAGCTGGCATCACATCCGGTACCATCCGCATCTCCATTGGTCTGGAAAACGTCGATGATCTTCTCGCTGATATCGAACAGGCTCTGGAAAAAGCATAAGACCCAGTTCTACCACCGGCGATTTGCACTGACGCAGATCGCCGGTTTTCTTTTAGGAGGCTTCACTATGACGCAAAACACGACTACCCATACAAACAGGCCGCGCCTGCAGGATATCTTTATTTTGGGCTTTGCCTTCTTTGCCACGTATTTTGGTGCCGGCAACCTTATCTTTCCGCCACAGCTGGGCCTAAATAGTGGCACGGAATTCATCGCCGGCTTGTCGGGCCTTACCCTTTCCGGCATTTTCCTGCCTATCTTTACACTCATCGTCATCGGCCTGAACGGTGATGTTCATGCCATTACGGACCGGGTCGGCAAATATACGTACAACGTCCTCTTGGCCGCCCTCATGATCGTCTGTACCTTCGTTTCTATTCCCCGTACGGCTGCCACAGCCATCCAATTAGGTATACAGGGAAACATTCCGGCAGCGCCTTTTATTCCCTTGGTCATTTTATATTTTGTCATTTCCTATTTCTTCGTTGCCGATCAAAATAACGTCATGGACCGCATGGGCAAGTACCTGACGCCGCTTTTAGCGCTTATCCTCGTCGTCATCGCTATTGCCGGCGTCGTCTCGCCTTTAGGTACGCCTGTAGACCCGGCTGTGCCCAATCCCTTCGTCAATGCCTTCTTAGGCGGCTATAATACAGGCGATGTCCTGGTCAGCTTCATCATGGCCGCCGTCTTCATTCAGTCTATTCGAAGCAAAGGCTACCAGACGATTAAACAGCGCAATACCTGCCTCATCTACTGCGGCATCGTCGCCTTCGTTCTGCTCTTTATCATTTACGGTTCTCTCCTCTACATGGGGGCCTGCGTCAGCGGCGACTATCCCCAGACCATCGGCCGGGCAGAGCTTCTGGTCGCCATTATCAGCCGCTTCGGCAGCGCCGTCATGATTCCCATGGGCGTAGCCGTCGTCCTGGCCTGCCTCACGACGGCCATTGGCCAGGTCGCTGCTGTAGCCCAGTTTACGAGCGGGTTTTCCCGCAAAGCGAGCTACAAGAAAATGGCTATACTTTGCTCGTGCCTGTCGGCTCTTACCGCTCTCTTAGGCGTCGATGGTATCGTAACCTACGTCGGCTGGGTGTACAGTATTTCCTATCCGCCTTGTCTGGCGCTCCTCGTGCTGGGTGTCCTTGCCAAGGTTACACCCAACAACGGTGCCTGCAAAGGGGCGGTCTACCTGGTTACGCTCTATGCGCTCATAGAAGCCTTACCGTTCCTCTCTGATCTGGCCATTGCCAAGGCAATCGTCGCGGCTACACCGCTTTCTGCCTATGGCTTCGGCTGGGTAGTCCCATTCATCGCCGGCTACATCACGGGTGCCCTTATCGGTGCCGTTACCGGCAAGCGTTCTGACGCTACGGCCCAGGCCTGAGCTACAGTATTTCACAAAAAAGGGGCTGTGAAATAACGCCCCTATAAAAACGAATGAGGATCACTGGCTCGA
>NZ_JAQDBC010000080.1:0-1408 GCF_027681725.1 Caecibacter sp. AF58-12pH5A
AAGTGCGTAAGTTAGTAAATTGGTTACCGGTAACTTACACACTTCATTTTACACTCCCTCGCGTATGTTTGTAGCAAATTATATCCCTGGTCTATCTTTTCCCATTCGTAATGAGTTGACTTATACAGAAAATTATTATATAATCATCATGTAATGATATAAATAATAATTATTCGTTAACGATTTAATTACAGGAAACTAGTTTTATTTAATATTATATATGTATTGAATCAGGAGGTTTTATTATGAACGAAGTAGATTTTTATTATTGTGAAAAATGCGGTAATCTTGTTGCCGTTATTCAAGGCAGTAACAGCCAGCTCTCTTGCTGTGGTCAGCCAATGAAAAAATTAGTTGCGGGTGCAGTAGATGCTGCCAAAGAAAAACACATTCCTGCGCTGACATTAAATAATGGAGATTTAATGGTAACGATTGGTTCTGTTGAACATCCGATGACCGATGAACACTTTATTCAATGGATTACCTTAGTCAGTGGAAATAAAATAGAAACACATAAATTATTTCCAGGTCAAGCTCCTAAAACAATTTTTAAAGGTGTTGATGTCTCAGGAACTGTATACGCGTACTGCAATTTACATGGTTTATGGAAAAAGGAATTTGGCAAAGAAGGTATTCAACCATCCCTCGGTGGCTGCTCACCAGAATTTGGCGGCTGCAAATTAGAAATTTAACTATTTTGTTTTCAATATAGCTGTAATTTATCAAGAACAGGAAAACGACCCCTGCTTTTTTAACAGGGGTCGTTTTCCTGTTCTTGATAAATACAGAATTTTACAAAACAAAAAGCAGCAATATGTTTGCCCTTTATGAAATATAAAAATAAACTGATTCTCCTTTTATATAAACCAGCATCGTTCATAATATTGTTTTCAAACGACATTCTCAAACTGCTATATAAAAAATTAAAGTAATTTATTTTTACTATTCTATATTTTAAAAACAACCGTCTCAAAGACGTTCATATAACCTGAAACAATTTCGTCCCGCTTCTTTTGCTCTGTATAATTCCTGATCGGCTTTATCTACTAGCAGCATGATTGGATCCTCCTGCTGAGGATACAAACAAGCAATTCCGACAGAAATAGTCATTTGGCTTTTAAGTTGTACCGGACTATATTTAGAATATAAACTGTTAACATTCCTAAACAATCGTTTTACAACATGAATAGCCGCTTCTTTCCCCGATTGCGGCAGCAATATAACAAACTCTTCCCCGCCAAACCGTACTACCATATCTTGCGGACGCCGCACAGAACGTTGAAATTCTACCGCCATAGCTTTTAAGCATTCGTCACCTTGTAAATGTCCGTAAGCATCATTATATTTTTTAAAGGCTATGTCACAACAAACAGTTGATAAATAGCCATTTTTATAGGGGAGTATCAGA
>NZ_JAQDBC010000081.1:0-1302 GCF_027681725.1 Caecibacter sp. AF58-12pH5A
TATAATGGGCCCCTTGTCAAGACCACGTTCTAAAATTTTAAGAGTGGCAGTAAGCAGAATTATTCTAAGCAGCGAAGCAAGCAAAGTAAAACTCGTTGGGAACCTTGTAGCCTAATGCCTCGTGGGGCCGTATGTTGTTGTAATCATCTACGTATTGGTTAATCAGACGTCGAAGCTCTCTTGGGGTGCGATATTCGTTCGGATAGAGCTGCTCCGTTTTGAGGCTACGGAACCAACGTTCAATCATGATGTTGTCTGCCCAGCGGCTCCTGCCGTCCATACTTTGACGGATATTGAGGTTACGAAGCAGATTCTTGTAATCATCACTGGTAAACTGGCTGCCTTGATCTGAATTGATAATGGCTGGAACGCCGCATGCTTTAACGGTTTCCGTCACGGCATGAATAACAGATTCTGCTTCCAGACTGTCTGAAAGATAGTGGCCGACCAACCGCCTGCTATACCAATCAATTATTGCAGTTAGGTACATATGCCCATGCGGCATCGGAATATAGGTGATGTCAATGGACCACACCTGGTTTGGAAAAGACACGGTATAATCGCGCAACAGATAAGGCACAATAGACTCCTTGAAATTGCGCTTGGACAGGTTAGGCTTAGGATAAATAGCATAGATGCCCATCTTCAGCATAAGTCGCCGTACTGTCTTGCGACATACTGAAAAACCTTCTTCTTGCAGTTTGGCAACAATCTTACGAGAGCCTAGGTAGGGACACCTGGTATGCCAGTGGTCGATACGTTCCATTAACGATTCATCAAGCCTAACAGCAGCTTGGTTTGGTCCTGTAGGTGTGTAATATAGGCCGGAACAGTTCAGTCCCAGTAATTCGCACTGACGACGTATGGAAAGGCCGTTATCCTTTCTGATCATATTCCGGGATTCTTGGGATGGCCTCCCCAGCTTGGCGAAAGCAGTCCTGAAGAAAGTCGCGCTCAAGCGTAAGCTGACCGATGGTCCTTAGCATCTGGTCATTCTTTTTCTTCAGATCGTCCTCCTTCCTCTGAACGGCCTTACGCTCAGAATCTGCACCAAAGGCAAGATGGGCATTTTGCAGGAATTCTTGCTTCCATTTTCTGACCATGTTTGGGTTCAGGCCGTTTTCAGAACAGATGGCATTGAATTCCTTGTCGCCTTGAAGAATTGACAGAACAATCTTGGTCTTAAATTCAGAAGTGTACTTTTTTCTTGGCATGATAGCATCCTCCAATTTTCGTTACTTAATACTATATCATGCACTCTTAAAATTTTCAGTACTGGTCTGAATTCACAGGCCCATTATA
>NZ_JAQDBC010000082.1:0-1021 GCF_027681725.1 Caecibacter sp. AF58-12pH5A
TATGCTGACGAGGATGCACAAACAAGTGCCGTCTATGCCATTGCCGATCATTTTCACATCGAACGGTCCTCCGCCTACAAAAGGAAGAATCGTGCATTAGCTAAGTTTGCCATCCTTTTGTTCGGAAAAACATGATGTCCAAAATCGCGGACGCATTTACCTGCTTTACGTGGTATACTTATAGCATGAAAGTGTGAGAGAAGCCTTCGAGGGAGCGATCCTTTGAAGGCTTTTGCTATGTGTTTATTATATTGACATTGTGTTGACATCAGCCAAAAATAATGCTATATTCAAGACAGAAATGGAGGTGTTGAATATGGTAAATACAAATTTGAATATCCGGACGGATAAGGAAGTCAAAAATCAGGCTGAGAAAATATTCAATGCTCTGGGAATGAATATGACGACGGCGGTAAACATATTCTTAAAAACAACGATACGAGAAAATGGCATTCCCTTCCGTCTCACTCTTGACGTTCCTAATGCAACAACTAGATCTGCCATTGAAGAAGGCAAACGAATCGCCATTGATAAAAAAGTAAAAGGGTATACCAATATGACAGATTTGCGTGTGGCCCTTGAAAAATGAAGTACGAAGTAAAATTCACCACTCAATTTAAGAAAGATTTGAAATTGGCAAAGAAGCAGAACAAAGATATAGATGTGCTGTTCTCTGTCATTGAGCAATTGGCCCAAGGAAAACAATTGGATGAAAAATATAGAGACCATGATTTAGGCGGCACATACAAAGGTTGCCGGGAATGCCATATTGGTCCAGATTGGCTTCTCATTTATGAAACCAAAGATGATGTACTTGTTCTTCTGCTATATCGTTTGGGCAGTCATTCCCAATTATTTTAGCCACATGAGTAATGTAGCGGACGCATGTATCTGTTCGACGTGGTATACTAATAGCATGAAAAAATGTGAGAAGCCTTCGAGGGAGCAATCCGTTGGAGGCTTTTGCTATGTCTGGAGATGAGAACCTTGCCTTGCTTTTATTTGGGAAGACCTGATGTCC
>NZ_JAQDBC010000083.1:0-985 GCF_027681725.1 Caecibacter sp. AF58-12pH5A
AACGCATCTTCTTTTATGATACCTAAAAAAACTTACACACTTAACTTGACAAACCCAGACGAATTGCCTGGTGCATAGAAGCTTTTTGCTTTGTTGCTGTAAATTGTTATGTACTGATTAGTGGCTATTTTTTAATAAACAGTCATTCCTTTCATTGGACTAAGGTGTGGAAACTTTGGAGTACAGTGGCGTTTTATTCATTGCTTTTTTATGCTATCTCCGTTGATGCTTCAGGTCATTGGGATTTATACAAGACAATACATTATTTGTTACCTGTAAGATATTCTATTTATTGGTTCGTAACTGCCTATATAGGTACGTATTTACTTTCCCCTTATTTGGCCAGACTGGCGCAGAACTTAAATAAAAGGGAATATACTTCATTCATATGTATTCTGACAGGAATGTTTGTTTTATATTCGTTTTTAAAACCCGAAGCAGATCCATTTAAAATTGATGGCGGATATACAGTTCTCTGGTTCATTACATTATTCTACTGGGGGGGGTACATACGTTTATCTGATATAAAAGCATCAGGATTTTTACAAAAACGGCCTTTTCTAATTTATTTTAATGCTTGTGTAATTACCTTTCTAAGTAAAAAGCCAATGCATTATTTCTTCCAGTACCTAGGCGTCCCTGTAAAAGCGCGAAGCTTCTATGGATTTTATATGTATAATTCACCAACAATTTTATTGGCTTCTATAGCTTTATTTATATTTTTTCTTAATTTAAAAATCAATTCAGATAAAATTAAGAACCTTATTCAATATATTGCGCCATCTACGTTCGGTGTGTATTTAATCCATGAGCATCCTTTTATTCGTTCTCAACTTTGGAACCATTGGATTCATGTAAAATCACTAGCATCATCTCCATATTTTATTCTACATTTTATTATTACAATTTTAGGAATTTTTGCGATATGTATAATGGGCCCCTTGTCAAGACCACGTTCTAAAATTTTAAGAGTGGCAGTAAGCAG
>NZ_JAQDBC010000084.1:0-833 GCF_027681725.1 Caecibacter sp. AF58-12pH5A
ATGCAGCAATACGATGTTGCTTATTGAATCGATTTACACAAAACTCTTGACACACCCGTGCTTCGAAAATAGGTGATATTAAAAATGATTATATTTATAAGTGATTCTTTGTTTTTATTATATATCGTCACTTTTCTTGTGATAATTATTACCATCTATAAATGCATTAAGGCTAAGAAAATAGAAACAAAAACTATAGTGATTATACTAATAGGAGTTGTATATTTATTATTCTATTCGTATGAATCCATACCATCCGAAAAGGTTCAATATAATCACATAGCAATATCAGACGTAGAGGGATTATCAGAAAAAGAAATTGTTAACAAAATACTAATCCAAGAATTTGACTATTATAAATCCGAGAGATTATTCACTAAAAATCAAATTTTTGATTATAAAATTAATCGAATTAATGGCCCAATAAACGATACCAGTAAGACAGACAATCACTATTATGATGTATCATATTCAGTAAAAACCATAGCTCCGGCTTGGATTGCAGGTAATGGAAAAAATGAAGGCCTATGGGTAAATAGCAAATCCGAATTCTATAATTTAATCAAAAATAATGACCAATATATTCTAAACCGTGTTGGTGGTTTATAATATGCACCAACTATTAAATTAACCAAGTGATGATGAATAAAAAAGTCAAACTGCAATCAGAATTTAAAATTTTCCCAGATATCATCTATCAACACTATCATAAAAAAACTATATTTTATATACTTATACACTTCTACTGGTAACCCATCTTCAAGCCCAACTTTATATATAATGGGCCTGTGAATTCAGACCAGTACTGAAAATTTTAAGAGTGCATGATATAG
>NZ_JAQDBC010000085.1:0-651 GCF_027681725.1 Caecibacter sp. AF58-12pH5A
ACTATATCATGCACTCTTAAAATTTTCAGTACTGGTCTGAATTCACAGGCCCATTATAGATCGGGTACAAGCAGTATTAAATCATCTAGGCGGCATCAGGTATGAAGTAGACTCAAGAGGTCCCCGCCCTACGATAGAACCAGGAGAAACATTTAAATCGGATTTCTGGGTACGTGGTACTGACAATGAAGAACATTTTGAACCATTGGTTGTTGGTTGGAATTATAATAATAACACTGTTATGATGCCAGATAATGGTTTACTCAGGGAGTGTAAAATGAAGTGTGTAAGTTACCGGTAACCAATTTACTAACTTACGCACTTCATTTTACACTCCCGATTTCAGCATCATTTATTTTTTCGCGAATATGGCCATAGCTTTTTTTAAGATTTCATTCTCCTCTTGGAGTTTTAATATTTGTTTCTGTAACATTGCATAGTCCTCTGAGGTGATAGACGAGCCGTCTTCTAATTGCACTGGATTTAGCTTTTTGATCCAATTATAAATCGTAACTTCAGATACGCCATATTCGCTACTTAACTTTCTCACTGGTTCACCAGACTGGTACAACTCAACAATCATATTACGAAAATCGGGTGTGTCAAGAGTTTTGTGTAAATCGATTCAATAAGCAACATCGTATTGCTGCA
>NZ_JAQDBC010000086.1:0-638 GCF_027681725.1 Caecibacter sp. AF58-12pH5A
AAATTCGAAGACTATGCTGATATCGATAAAGCACCGGAAGAACGTGAACGTGGTATTACAATCAACACGGCACACGTTGAATATGAAACGGACAAACGCCACTATGCACACGTTGACTGCCCGGGGCATGCTGACTATGTAAAGAACATGATCACCGGCGCTGCTCAGATGGACGGTGCTATCCTCGTAGTATCCGCTGCTGACGGCCCGATGCCGCAGACACGTGAACACATCCTGCTTGCCCGCCAGGTAGGCGTACCGGCTATCGTTGTATACCTGAACAAAGCTGACCAGGTTGACGATCCGGAACTGATCGAACTCGTAGAAATGGAAGTTCGTGACCTCCTGAGCTCCTATGATTATCCGGGCGACGAAGTACCTATCATTGTAGGTTCTGCCCTGAAAGCCCTCGAAGGCGACGAAAAAGCTAAACAGTCCATCCTCGACCTCATGGATGCTGTTGATAACTACATCCCGACACCGGATCGTCCGACGGACAAACCGTTCCTGATGCCGGTCGAAGACGTATTCACGATCACAGGCCGTGGTACTGTTGCTACAGGCCGTGTTGAACGTGGTACGGTTAAAGTAGGCGACGCAGTAGAAATCGTTGGCTTGGCTGACGAACCGAAGAACAC
>NZ_JAQDBC010000087.1:0-521 GCF_027681725.1 Caecibacter sp. AF58-12pH5A
CAAGGCTTCAATAGCGAACTGGGCTTCGTCAAACGCTCGTACCACGACGACTACATCGACACCTACATGCCGTTTTTAGAATACGGCAACGGCAACTACACCGAACGCTACCAAGGATCCCGCGGTGACGGCAACCAGCAGTACATTGGCGCCGGTATTCTCGTTCGCAGAGACCGCACAGACGGCCTGCACTACGAAGCCGTTCTCCGCGCGGGCCAGCTCAACACGGACTACCACGCCGACATCGCAGGGCACCACATCAGCTACGACACGGACACGAACTATGTCGCAGCCCAGCTGGGTCTGGGCAAGCTCTATACCCACAAGGACAACAACTACGACATCTACACGAAACTCTTCTGGTCCCATATCTTCAGTGACAACGTAGATATCTACAGCGACCTGGGCAAAGCCCAATACCAATTCGACAGCGCCGACTCCATTCGCTCGCGTATCGGCTTCCGCTGGACGAAGCATTACCAGGAAAACCAAACCTACTACGTAGGCCTTGGCTGGGATCA
>NZ_JAQDBC010000009.1:0-74530 GCF_027681725.1 Caecibacter sp. AF58-12pH5A
TGATAAGTTTTAGAGAACAAAAATCCAGTCGAAAACTTGGCTGATAGGCGCGTGAGATGGGTCAGTTTTAAGTGTAAAGCAACATAGCCCTGCCTCAGCAGAATCATGAGTTCTGCTAAGGCAGGGCTATCTCTTTTTCCGTCCCCTTAAGGGGCGCAATACCCCTGTGCGGGTATTGCGGTTCGTGCGGCCGCAGAAAGGCCGCATGAAGGGGACAATGTTTAGAAACAGGACATCAAGGCGGTGCTGGAGGACGCCGACTTCTTTGTTTCCGTCCCCTTGCGGGGCTAATGTTTAGAATCCACAACTCGACCAGCACACACTGGTAAAAGCTACCTTGGAGTTTCCGTCCCCTTACGGGGCTAATGTTTAGAAACGCGAATGAATCATGATTAACATTGATATCAAGTGCGAGCAATTTCCGTCCCCTAACGGGGCTAATGTTTAGAAACAGTAACAGAATTCACGAAAGATTATTACTTTTCACGTCGTTTCCGTCCCCTTACGGGGCTAATGTTTAGAAACCTACCAAGGAGGTAATGTATCATGGCTATATCTTTTTCTTCCAGTTTCCGTCCCCTTACGGGGCGCAATGCCCCCGTGTGGGCATTGCGGTTCATGCGGCCGCAAAAAGGCCGCATGAAGGGGGACAATGTTTAGAAGCCCTATCTCCCGGAACCCGCATTCTTATGCGGCTCAAATGGGCATTATCGGCGCTGATGAAAAGCACTGTCATGACAATAATATATATGTAGCGCACGTCTTTCCAGGCTAATCTTTCTTATGCGTTGCTTATGCATTGCCCATTCAGTTCCAGGTCGGCACGATATGGTATTTCACATGGTCTCCTTTGATCCAATAGCATTTATTAATTTTCTCCAGATTTTCTAAATAATCAGTATCGGCTAAATAATACGCGCCGTCTTTTTCATAGATGTCTCCACTCTGCCAATAATAATATTGGCGATCTTCCTCATCTCCCAGATTATAGCCTGCATGACCGGAAAACCACATTTCCAATTCGAGTCCCCAAAGGCCATCTAATACGACATAGATCGTGTCTTCTTTTTGTTCGATTGTTTTGACATGACTGTCGTGGAAGCTGCCAATCATAGTCTCCAGGTCTTCTACATCTTTACGCGTATGAATTTCTGGATATGGATTATACGTGGTTTCTGCGTCGATGCGGATACATTCTTTCAGGATCTGTGGCGGTACAAGGGCCAATTCATCAAAACGTAAGCCTTCCATCAGTTTGTAATAACCATGCCACTTATCAGAAAATACCCAGTCCGTATGGTCATTATCCAAGGGGATGACTACAGGTTCCAGGTTTTTGTGAGGCTGTTCAAAAACCCGTTGCACCGTGAGTTGTGTCTTATCTTCGTTTAAAATGACGAAATACCGCGTGAAGTCATATTCGTGATTTCCATCGTCACAGTCGGCAAAGACTGTGGACACATACCAGGTTTTATCTTTCTTTTTTACGATTGCTTTCATTTTTTTCTCATATACCAGGCCTGGCGCCGTTGCAGCTTAGGAATTTCCTGCCAAAACAGCGCCTGGTCTGCATAACGACTACTTGTCTAAGTCAGGAGTAACGGATTACTGCTGTTCTTTCAGCATATCCGCTAATTTTTCATTAATTTGGTCGTAAATCAGTTCTTTCTTCGTACTATAAATATCCTGGAGGACGAAGTAAAAGACTTTGCTAATATCGTTAAAGATATTTTCCGTGCTTTTGTTGGAAGCTTCTTCGCGTACCATCTTTTCCGTAAGGGGTTCGATTTCATGGGCCTGACGGTTCCGGATGTTCCGTTCTACTTGGCGCAGGAACTTGAGTCTGTTTTTCATGTCATCAGGCACTTCTTTTCTCGTTTGCAAGAAGAGTTCCAAGAGGTAATAGGACAGGTTTTGGTTATCCCGCAGAGGGCGGGGCAGTTTTTTCTTCAGTACGTTATAGTATTTAGGGAAGTTCCGTTCTGCTAGTTCGAGGCTTAGCTTGTTCGATCTGTTACTGCCTGTCAACTGAGCCAAGGGGATCCGTAAGACCTTCGTGACGTAAAAGCGTAACAGCTCGTAAAGGAACGGGCTCATCTTGACGAAAAAGTCCTGCCGGTAGTCCTGTTTCATGCGGACTTGCATAATCCAAAGGTATTCGCGCAGCTTCGTCACGTCCGGATCGTCTGCATTAGAAATGGCAAAGGGTTTCAGTTCCTTAAAGTTCTTAATTTCTTTTGTCGCTTCGGTGTATTCGAGGCTTGACCGTTTATAGGCATGGTGGATGAGGGCAACTACTTCTGGCGATAAAATATCTTTATTGCTATTGGCAAGTTCCCATGCGTCTTTATAGCTATAGGCAGCGGTCAGTTTCATCAGCTCCTGCGCCACTTGCCGGTATTTGATAAAGCGCAGTTTCGGTTCGCTGCAACGATTGATGTATTCTTCCGGCTCGTTATCCAGGTTGGTAGCCAATATTTCTTCGACCGTCGCATCGTCATTAAGGGGATGGGCATTCCGGTTTGAGCCCCTTTCCGGACTATCTACCTGAATCGCTTTGACGTTCACATATTCCAGGGAAAGCATTGCCAAAATCATTTTCATTTGTGGCGTTCCCGAGCTCAGATTGACGAGGATTTCTTCATTCGGATAGGTTTCAATAACCTTATAAAATTCATCTACTACGGGATGGAGAGAATCAAATTTCTGAGCTTCTGTCAAATCCGTCTTGATAAGCGTAACCTCGCACTGCGGGTCTACTGCAGCGATAGGTCCGGAATAGCGCTGGTACTTATTTTCTTTCTCAGTCATTTCTTTACTCAGGAAGAGGATCGCTTTTTCCGGATGATACGCCCGGAGAATATGCAGTACGCCACCATCGCGGCAATTACGTGTCGGATCCGTATCACCGACACAGGAATATAAAATTTTCATTTCCATTCCTCCATTTCCACCTGCGTCCCACCCATACCCAATACTGTTTTGACGCCTACGCCGGAGAATCGGGCGTAGTAGGCCAGCAGGGCGGTAATGCGGCGCAGGACAATATTCGATTTCAAGACTAGTGTGTATTTGCCGCGGAAGGCTTGGATGTGCGTTTTTTCCAGGGCAAAGGGGTTGAGCCTCAGTTCGTACGAACGGACGTAAAGGTTTTTCACCAGTTCTTCTACGGCATCAGGCGCATCGATGACTTCGCTGTCGCTAAAGTGGTTCCAGCGCTGGAGCACGCTGTGCAGGATGAGGCCTGCGTCGGGATAAATGACGTAGGTGCCCCCGCATTTAAAGGTTGTCGAGGTGAGAAAGTGCAGCTGGATTTTCCTGTACGTTTCGTCGTCGCCCAAAAAGCGGGCTGCTACGGCAGCATAGTCTGTTTCTTCGCAAATATCCCGTTTGACAATTTCTACAGTCAGGTTCTTTTGTTTCAGGCGAAACGTATCCGGCAATTGCCACACAGGCGCAAGGATTTTTTCTGCCGTTTCCGTCGTAAGGCTGGAAACATGCCATTTCAGGGCCTTTTCCTTCTTGTCGACGTAAATATACTGGCTGTACGGACGCAAGGCTTCTTCGTGCATCTTGGCGGCGTAAGCCGGGCCGATCAGTTCCATAATGACACCGTGGAAGAGGCTGCCTGCCGACTGGGTGAGCTTCGTCTGTCCCTGCAATTTCAGGGTCAGTTCTATCGTCGTTAATGGTTTAGTGAACACTGGAAATCTTCACCCCTCCCATGAGCTGTACGACGCCTTCGTATTCCGTTCCCTTGAGCATGTGCGGCGCAATTTGCTTATCCAGGCCGGCTTTGTGATCGCGGAACTGGGCGCAGAGTATTTCCCGTACGACGGGCACGGCATCCTTTGGCTTTTCGGCCAAGGCCAGCACGACCGTTTTATGGAGGAAGCCATTGTTGCGGCCCAGGTATGCATTGCTTTCACCGAGGCTGGAAAAGAGCTTCCTGTTGGAAAAGACCGGTTGCAGGACGTGGTTGAGGAAACGGTAGGCTTCTTCTACAATCCCCAAGAGCTGGTCTGCCGAAGAAATGCCAATCTGGTTCATCATTTTCTTTTCGAGAGTCAGGGAAAACCGGAAACGCGTACCGGGAATAATCGATTCTAAGAAAAGCGGTACGTAGTTTACTTCGCTGTCTTCGCGAATGTCGATTTTTTGGACAATAGCCGTGTGAACGGCATTTGCCTCTTCCTGCGGTGACTTGACCAAGATGGCATCGCCACAGCGCAGGCCCCGTAAGGCATCGTTAATGGCATCGTTTTTCTTGTCCATATTCAGGATGCACAGGAGTTCCCGTTCCACATCTTTAATGATATAGTTCCATTTTCTCGTGCATGCTTTGACTTCCGAACGGTTTTTGGTCTGGTTAGCCTTTTTGAGGGCGGCGAGATTTTTCTGGATCTGCTGCCAATAGAAGCGGCGCCGGCCAGCCCATTCCTGCCGGCGGATAAGGTGAATCAAAATAGCCGTCCGCATCATGCCCTTAATGGAGCTGCCGGGAATATAGACGGTCCCATCGACGAGGCGTATAGCCGGCAAGATATCATTGATGTTTTTCTTCCGGCCCCGTCCGTTCTGTCGGCCGCCTGAGGGCTGGCTGCGGTCAAAGCTGTGCCGGGCGTACACGTCGACGCAGGCTTTGACTGCCTTGCCCCACTGGTGCGGTGCTACTGCCTGGGGGCCCAGTGTATTTTTGAGCCATTCATAAGGCGGTATATCCTGACTGCGCGGGTCCATGAGATACCGTTCGTATTGGTCAAGGACGCGTTTTCTATACAAGTATTTAAACCATTCGACGGGCTGAAGAAGGTACACTTTGCCGTGATTCTTGTCGTACAAGTATTCCCGCGTATTCAATTTATTGCTGTCGGCAATGCACACCGGTGTCACTACCTCGATCGTCATGGTCTTGTGTTCCAAAAATGCTGTATTTTCATTAGCCATCATGTCCCACCCCCACAAAAAGGCCAAAGCCATTCCGATAAATCCGGTGTGGTACACCGGGCACAGAAAATTCAAGCATCCGTCCTGTCAAGGGACTGGGGAAGCAAGAGCCTTCAATAAGCGTATAATAGCTGTTCCGTTTTGTATAATTCGTAAGCCGTGGCGAGCTGACAAAACCACCCCGCTTGCGCAGCTTATACGTACCGGCTGCGACGACAGGCAGTTCCCCCGGCGTTGGCACGACGGCGCTAATATTCATGTACGTTGCCGCCTTTTGCGTACGAAGCATCTCTGCCAGAGCCTGAACATCTGCATCCCGGCACGCAGGATCGCCTACAGCCAAAGGTTTCCGGGCCAGCGTAAATTTGCCAAAGCCGTTGGTCCGTTCACCGCCAATACCGGAGTACCCCAGCTGGGTAATGAGTTGTTCAAAAGAATCCAGCCAGGACGCATCCGCAAAGGCTGCGACAAAGTACAAGCCTGCGTGAGGCGCAAAAAGGTAGGAGCTGACGAAATAGGGCCGTCCCGGTTCGACGCGGCGGTTTAGTTTGCCAGCCGTTACGTACTGGCCAAAATCAGGCAAATCCAAGGCTGCGTCCGTTTCCCACAGGTGTTTCCCCGATTCGAGGAGAGACGCCCGTACGTAGTTGATTTTTTTCATCGCCTTCCGCTTCGTCGCTTCCTGCTTCGTTTCTGTAAAGGAGCGTGTGGCAACGCTCTTTTCCTGCATTTGAATAGGCCTGGGCAGGTAATATTGCCATTGGCCGTCTGCACCACTGCCGGCAACATACGGAAAGAGGCTGGAAAAGCGCATACGGCCCTCTTTGACAGCGCCGATAAACTGCTGTAAAAAGGCTGGTGACGAAGCACTTTCATTGCACAGGGCGCTAAAGAGGCTGTCCGCCGAAAAGGCCAGGTCTACGGTCTCTAAGGTACCGCCATCAGACGTGTTGCCGAAGTGGACGGGAGTTTGAAATTGTAACGAATAGATATAATATTCCATTACTCATCGCTGCCTTCCAGTATGGTCATAAGCGCCTTTTCATCACTATCCATCATGCCAATCACGTTGGGTTTGATTTCCGAAATGGCAATACGCCCGTAGCCGCGCGAGCCGTGGCCGCCGAGATAGTCGTACGTCAGAAGATCCAAGCCTTCTTTCAGAGTGCGAATGTCTTCTTCTATTTCAGCCTGGTCGTCCGTTTCTACATTGTAAACGAGCTTGAAATCAAATTGTACGCCTGCCGGTACGCGTTCGATCTGCCGTGGCATGGCAGCACCGGAAAGGCGGTTAATCGTGTTTTCGTATTTGACTTCACCCATGTACGTATCCGTATCGAGACTGCTGAACAGTTCCTTGCTTTCTTGGGTCATAAAGAGATCATAAAATTGCAGGCGCGCCGTCTGAACCTTATCCTTTGCAGCCATGCCAAAGAGACGGGCAATGACGGCGTTATCCTTTTCAATCGGATTGAGGATATAGCCCTGGGCCGTCTTTTTAGCCAGAAGCGTTCTGATTTTCCCCTTCAGGGAGCTGCCGGGAATGATCGGCGCGTGGGTCAGCGTATCTCTGACAAAGGGTGAATCTACGGCGCCAATCGGGGCAAAGTCCGAGCCGGCGCCAATATGAAGACCCGTTTCTACCGTAATGATTCCCGTAAATACTACTTTTCCTTTTAATACTGCTTGAGTTCCTTCCATCACGAAACCTCCTGATTCTATGTCAATGAGTAGATCCAAAAATTAGTCGGCACCGCCATAGTATTTATGGAAGGCAACCAATGCTTCAATGTATTTGCAAAGCAGATCAAATTTCTTGTAGTCCGTACCGACGGCATTGATCTTATCGACTAAGTGGCTTTTTTCGACGAAATCCTTGACGAATTTGTCCCGGTCCGTATCACGTCCTGCCTGATAGAGGATGTTGGCCTTCAGCATTTTGATTTCCAGGGCAATATCCGGTGACAAGGCTGTATCCTTATGGGAGCCCTTCATGACCATCACTTCGTTGCGGATGGAGTTGACAGCTGCCAGGAATTTACGGATTTTAGCCGTTTTCAGGCCCGGCTTGCCCCAGCGATCCGTATTTAATGATTTGATGACCTTTTCGGCCTCATCGACGATATCTACCGCTACTTTTTCACTCATCTTGTAGTCTCCTCCTTATATACCCTGATTATCGCGCATATAATAAATAGCCAAATGTAAGGCTGTCAGCAATTCTTTCCGGTCTTTGTCGTCCTTGATCCAGGCGTAGAGGGTCTGGGTCATGGCGTTATAGAGGGAAAGCTGGTGTTCATATACGTCTTTGTCCCGCTGTTTGGCCGGCTGCAGGCGGGCCAAGAGGTAGAGCAGGCGGGCTATATTGATTTTGTGTGTACCCTTATGGGCATCGTTATCGATTTGTTCTACATAGGTCTTGATCTGATAGAGCTTCGTATGACCTACGGGCAGGCCGTTTTCGCCGTCGCCCTGCAGATTGAAAACGTCCTTGAGAAACTGCAGTTTTTCAAGGCATACGCCTTCAGCAAAGCGGTCCCATTTGTGGATATGGTGGCACAACAGCTGGGTTCCCTGGTTGTTGCTGTCGATACCAAAGAGGGCCACCGAATCTTTTTGGGGATTTTTCTTGGCCATGCTTTCCAGGTCGCCTGTCAGGCCGGCCATGCTGTGAATCGGATAGGACGGCGAGAAAAAGGCAATGCCTGCAGAAAAGGTCAGCTTCCCTTGCGTATAGACGCGGAAGGCACGGCGGATATCGACGGCCAGCTCGAGAATATCTGTCCAGGCACCGACGATGAAGACGTCGTCGCCGCCGGAGTAAATGACGTGCACTGCACGGGACGCCCGGTCCGGCTTGTGCCAAATAGAAAAGGGTTCCGGTGCATAGCCGCCTTGGCCGGTGATATCACCGCGGGCGATTTTATTGACGCCGACTTTGAAGAAGAACGATAACTCCCGGGACAAATCGGCATAGCGTGCCAAGCTGGCGTACCGGTTCCGGTTTTCCCGGTCATCACTGACGAAGCCGCCAATAAAGGCAGCCCCCAAATTATCCACGTCGGCCCGCAAAACGGCTACACGCTGAATGCCTTGCCCCTTTTCATCGACGCTAACCTTGGCCAGATCGGCAAAGTCGAGAATGGCACCGTAATGATCGCGGCACGAATAATCGGCAATCCAAAGACGCTGGCTCACATGCGTACCGGAAACGCCCTTGTTCTTGCCATAGAGACGCACGATGGTATGGGTCTTGGCAAAGCCTTCCAGCTCCGTTACCGGCAGCACATAGACTGCCGCTTCATCGGCTGCGTACATGGGTACGCTCGCATAGGCCGGATCGGCCTTCCCTGTGGCAATGACAAAGCACGTATCCTCGTAGGAAACGAGGCTGTTTCCCAGGTGATACAGACCTGCACAAAGGGGGCACGCTTCTGTCGTCTGTCCGGCGCCGTCCGTATCGCCATAGGGCTGAAGTTTGGCCGACGACGTATGGCAAATGGCACATTCCCGCGTGGCATCGGCAATCGTATTGAGGGAACTCGTTTCATCGAAGAGATTCCGTAAAATGTCCGGCGTATAGCGGTGAATCTTGTCCTTGCCTACGGCCTGGCTTGTACGGGCGAAGACGCTGCGCTGGGCATCGGCATGGAGCAGGTCATTTGCCTTGCACGTAGCCGTACCGAGCGCCAAATAGAGACGCGTGCCCATGTGCTGCAGCAGCCACGTATTGACAGCTGTCTGCAGCGCGCTCACGCTCTGCTGCGCCGCTTCCGTATTGGGCAGGAGGGCATAGAAATGACCACCGCCGCTATAGAGCAAGTTGGCCCGTGTCAGATCAAGGGAATCGAGGAGGCAGTCAATAATCTGTTCCATAAGGATTTCCAGATAAAAAGACCGGCCCCGCAAGGATTTTAAAGCGCCCTTCGTAGGAATGGTGTAGATGAAATCCTGAATCCCTGAAAGGTCCCCTGACGTGAGGAGAAAGGCATCCTCTTCGCAGAAGGACGTACTGTCCGTAAAGCAGCGGTCCCGATAATTCGTTTCTCCCTGGGCAGCAAAATAAGCCGCCATAGACGCTGCAATGCCGGCTGTAATCTTGGAATGAATAAAAAGAGAAATATCCGATAAATCTCCTTCATCCGTATGGGCCGGAATGTACGTACCTGCATCCTCATAGATGCTGAGCAGTTCATTGCACGTGAGGCTGCTCACCTTGCCCTGGGACAGTTCCTGTTTCAGGGACGCTGCCAACGCTTCATAATCAGCACGCGTCACGCTGTCTCTGTCGGGTAACGGATAGTTGAACCGGTCCCGTTCGTTCAGTTTTGTTGGCGCATACGAAGCAAAGGCCGTACTGACAGAACCGCCAAAAGCAGAAAATACAGAGTGTAAAGGCCGGGCAGGTGCAAAGCCTGCGTCAGCCCCTTCGACAGGCCGCGGCGTCTGTACGCCGGCTGCAATCTGGTCAGCCGCGCAGACCAGATAGGCCATATCGTCTGCCGCCAGATCAGCCTTTGCCAAGTCGTCCTTGTGATGATACCGGATGCAGTTTAGTATCACCTGGCTGTCCTCTGACGCATCTAAGAACGGCTGCACAAAGACGGCTCCCGCTTCGCCATGCGTCTGTGGTGAACCTGTTGCGCGCTGTACGAGCTTTCCGACATCATGCAGCAAGGCGCCTTTTACTAACGCATCATACTCATGTTGCGACATATAATTCCTCCCTAATAAAATAAGGTTTTTCCATTCTCTCATACTATACATATTCTTTACGCATAATAAAATACCTGCTTATTGTCATATTAAGTTATGATTTGCTCTGTTTTACTCTTTTTTGCTATCAATTTACCTATACAACGAGGTATTTCAAGTACGCTGAGAATCAGAATCTATATCTACCATTATAACAAATCGGTAAGACAGACGTCTGTCCACAGTGAAACTTTTTGTACAAAAAAAGGCTCCTGTCTGCAAGAGCCTAAAAAATAGTCATTCCAATCGTCTGCGTACAGCCAATGGCACGTCTTCTTCGTCTACGACGCGGCGTATGGTCGTTTGTTTTTCTTCTGCGTCTTTAATAATGGCCAGGCACGGATCGCAGAACGTACGGCTGCCGTGATGATTCAACTCGTTAGTAAAAAGCTTGCCGCACAGGTCGCACGTGTGGTCTTCCAGCCATTGACGGCACGTATGGCAATAGTGGTGCTCTTTCAGCGTTTCCAGTTTTAGGAAGATTTTTTGGCAGCGCTCGCAGGTATGAGTCGGGACAAGATCCTTGCGCAGGAGAAAGGCCGGTTCCAAGGGGTTTCTGACGCCTTGGAAGTTGTCTTCCAGCGGCACGTCGGGACACGTTTCTTCGATGGCCACGATGATGCTGGCAAATCCCTTGGTGCTCATGTCCGGATGGAACCAGTTTTGCGGGATAGCGTCTTTTTCTTTTAGAGCAGGCCATTGCTCCCGGATGGTCTGGGGGCTGAGGAAGTAGTACTCTGTGTCGGCGCCAGTGATTTTGAGGCGGCTCGCAGTACATTCGTCAGTAAGGTAGGCTTTGATATCGCCAGGCCCCCAGTGTCTCAAGGCCCAGATATCAATTTTGCGAAAGCCGTCACGCTTGACGAAGGCGAACAGACTGTCATCGTCAGCAGGGATGACGCCGGTCTTTTGAATGTCCTCTTGCAGATGCCGGATGACTGCTTGCTTGGCATCATTTCGTACAGTCCAGCTAAGCAAGAAGACGGCAAAGACGACGACGCCGGCCATGGCAGCGCGGTTGGGCATGGCGGCGTAAAAGAGGGCGCCAAAGCCAACGATCAGCATGGCATGCCGCAAAAGGATGAGCAGGAAATTGTAGACGATTTGTATGATCAAAAGTGCTGTGCCCAAGACGGCCATGACCAGCGTACCGGCGATGGAAAGGGCCAGAAACAGGACGAGCAAGGCGATAATGGCGACGATAATAAAGAGGATGTACGACATAAACGGCTCACTTCCCTTCCCTAACCAATTCTTCTGTCTGCTGCAAACCGCAGACGCCACACCGCTTACATGGAAACATGGATGCTCCCGTCCTTATTGAATTGCGGTTCATCTATAGCGTAAATAACACGGCCCTTCTGCTCCAATTCACTGGCCGCATCAGGCCGGAGGACGCTCCGTTCCCGCGGCGTGCTTTGGGCCTTTACGGCGACCCACTGGTCTTCCTGATCCTTAAAGAAGAGGTCCAGCGTCAAATAGAAATGGCCTTTATCGTATCCGGAAATGGCAAATTCGCCACCGGCATAGGTATAGCCTTGTTCCAGTTCTTCCTTGATAATAATCTGGTCAATCTTTTCCTCGCACGCCCGGGCAATCTGGTCCAGGGATTTTTCAAAAAACGGTGCCGTCAACTCTTCAATAAAACGGCTGAAGCGGTCAATCATCTTTTCTTCGCTCATGGCAATCTCCTTTCTGGCCTCAGACGGTCAATTGCAATGTATCTTCCATGTCCTTCGTAATATCGGCTTCCTGATTTTCAAATTTACAACGGATATGGGCCGGCACTTCGCTGGCGTCTACCTTGCGGGTCGTCGTCGCTTCGATCCATTTCCCGTCTTCCTTGTAGTACATGCGGTGCATAATAGCCGCCATGCGGCTGACCCCTTCGACGATGAGGTCGCCTACGAGGACGGCTGCATAGGGCACGTTGGGCTTGACCTTGGCCCAGGCACTCTTGAGCTTAGGGATGAAATCTGTCAGCCAATCGAGGATGCCCTTCCAGTTGGCTACGACGAGAACGCTGCCGAGTAAAATACCGAGACCTACTAATGCAGGAATCATAAAACGTACACTTCCTTTCTAATGAGTTTGCTTATCTTCTGGCTGCACTTGCTGCCGTACATACGCTTCTGAGACGACGCGTTTTTCTGTCGTCACGGCCTGTCCCGCGTTGGCTGCCTTACCGTCCCGGATATGGCCGATCATTTCCTCTACGTAGGCCTGGGAAACCAGGCTGTCACCGTGCCGGGCTGCCTTGAAGGCCGCCAAGAGGACGGCGTTGGCAATGTCACTGCCGGTAAGCGCTGCGTATTGGCCGGCCAAATACGCGCAATCCAGGTCGTTAGGCATTTCCCCTGGAATGTAGCGCTGCCAAAGGCGGAAGCGGCAGTCGTAGTCAGGCAGTTCAAATTTGATATGCAGAGAAATACGGCGCATAAAGGCCGGATCAAAATTTTCGATAAAATTGGTCGCAAAGAGAATAAAGTCCTCGTACTCATTGAGAAGCATGAGCAAAACCGAGCGCGTCTGATTGACGCTTACATCGGTGGCGCTGGTCATGTCTGTCACACGCCGGCTGAGAATGGCGTCGGCTTCGTCAAAGAAGAGGATGCTCCCCGTTTCCTTGGCAGCAGTAAAAGCCTTGCGAATGTTTTTAGGCGTTTCGCCGACGTATTTCGACTCGATGTCAGCATAGTTCACGATCAGAATAGGCCGCCGGAGGTAGCTGGCAATAGCGTGGGCCGCCATAGTCTTGCCCGTCCCCGACGGACCATAGAGGTTGATGCCCAAGCGCTTTGAATAGGGATGTGTCTTGGCCAGGCCCCAGTCTTCAAAGACATGCTTGCTATTGGCGGCATAAGCGGCAATATCGAGGATCTGCTCGCGCACACGCTCAGGCAGAATCAGATCGTCCATGGTATACTTCGGCGTTTCCGGCACAAAGACGATTCCCTCTTTTGCAGGCTTTACAACCCCTTTCGTTGTTTCATTTTCCTCTACGCGTCTGCCAATTCCCATCGCTTTTACTGCACCATCCTTTTCCACGACGAATTCTGTCTATATTATTAACTATAGCGTATTGTCTTGCACTTAGCAACAATATATCACGCTCAGACAAGCCCTGCAGCTCATCCTTTATAGTATAACAAGGCAGACAGACAAAGGGCTGTCCGGGCGGACGGATTGTTCCTAAGAGACAGTGGCGCGCGAAACGGCTAGGATTTTATTATTATAAATAATCTGTCCCTTGTTTTCTCCCTTAATTTATGGTATCTTTTAAGGCATAAGGGGTGATTACGGATGCATACGATAACCGATACCAGCCTCATTTCTCAAACCTGGGATAATGAGGTGTTGGCCTATGTGGCCGCTATTTATAAGGAAGCAGGCAAGACCGAGCTCTATGTCCAGCACCATGGCGATGCCTTGGAAAAGCTCGTACCACCGGCGCGTTTACAAAGCACCGTAGCGTCAGAGTCTCTGGCAGGGCTGACGATGACAAACAGCAGGGTTCTCCATTTGGTTACCGGACAAATAGAGCCGCGTAATCTGGATGAACGGGAAATGATGGGCTACTACGCCGTTATCCCGCTGATGACGCAGGACCTGCCCGGCTGGCATATTTCTAAAAAGTACATAGTGAGCCTCCATAAGGCACTCTATAGCTACACGCACAATCCCGTCGCCGGACTGACGAAAACGGGGCTGCATGCCATTACAGATACGGCAGGCGCACAGATTTTCCTCCCCGTTACGCCTTACGAAACGCCAAAAGCATTGGACGATTTGTGCGCAGCCTACACGGCAGTACACGGCCAGGTCAATCCTCTCCTCGCCATCAGTGCCTTTCTCTGCGATTTTCTTTCCATCCATCCCTTTGATGATGGCAACGGCCGCGTAAGCCGGCTCTTGCTTTCCCGTCTCCTCTGGGATCAGGGCTTCTGCATAGGCAAATACATTTCCCTGGAGGAAAAGCTCCGGCAAACGCAGGCTGAACACGATGCAGCCCTATGCCAGGCCCAGCAAGGCTGGCACGAAGGCACGAATGACACGACGTCTTATGTAAAATACATGCTCCATACCCTCCTTGCCGCCTACGAAGACCTCAACGCCCGCTGCGCCACTATGGGAGAAAAACTTCCGGCCATCGAAACGATCCGCAGCGCCGTCGCCCAGCGCCAAGGCGATTTCAAAAAGCGGGATATTATGGAAATGTGCCCCGCCCTCAGCCTAAGCACCGTAGAAGGCGCCCTGCGCGAGCTCGTACAGACAGGTGAAATCGAACGCTATGGCGTGGGGAGAGCTATTACCTATCGAAAAACTATGTAAAAAAGTGTAAACTAAAAAAACGACCCGGGCCGCACAGGAGAACTGTGCTGTCCGGGTCGTTTGCATATAGGCTGATTTTTGTACCAGCGCAAGGGAACAAAAATCACCTATTTTCCTGTGACACATACTATTTGCAGGTGCTGTATGGCCGTTCAGAATGGCTATTCTTTTTCTAGGTTTTCTGCGTAGGGAAATGTGTGTTTTACATAAGCGGCCATAGGAAACATTAAATCTAATTCAATCGAATCAGCTGTGACAAAGCTTGAGTCTTCTACCAGCTCTTCTAAGGCAGCTAAAAATGTTTTTAGCTGCGCCATCCCCTCCCAGCGTTTGCGTTGATTCCAAACAGAACAAACAGTTCCCCAGCTTAAGCGGCGTTGCAGCTCTACATCACTCCAGGCTTCAATTGCAGCGGTGTTGTCAGCTAAAGCAATACCATTAGAAAAAAAGGTATCGAGCTTTGACAGGCTGGCAACCACGTAGCTTGCTTCCTTTACGTTGCACCGATGCGTATAGGTGTTAATATCCGGAAGCATGGCTATTTTTTCACGGTTTTCGTGAGAATTTTCCTTGATTTTTTGTATCTCCTTTTCTTTATTCCATACAGAATGACGGATAATCACCTGTTCGATATTTTTTTCTTCTCTGTCATCAGCATAGACACTCCATGCTATTTCTGCGCAGTTTGGATAATACATAACGCATTGAAAAATTACTTCACACATGAGTTCGTCTTTGCCTTGGATATATAGGTATTCTGGTTCTCTAACATAATATTCAGCAATCGTCTCTAGCTGCAACATCCGCAACGGGATAATCGGTTTGGAAATAATGTGAACCTTAGCTATATTTCCTTGCTCACGTGCTTCAAAGTACTCCTTGATGTTGATCATATACATCCGTCCTTTTCGTGCCCTGTCAGTTATGCCGGCTAATTTTATGCTACGGTTGCTGCTGCGTTTTTGTCAGTTGATTGTATTGTAGCATACAGTAGCGTCAGCATTCCATCGCATTTTCCTATATGCCGCATCGTTTCCGACAACAAAAAAAAGCAGCCTGAACTACACATACCTGATGTGCAGTTCAGGCTGCTGGCCTTTACGTTATCGGACAATGCCGCGTTTTTGTTCAACCAGCGTGATGAGTTCAGACAGCCATTCGCTTATGAGCGGCAAGTCGAGGTCGATGACCTGGGTAACGATATAGAGAATAATGGCGAATATCAGCGTGGAGCCGAGGGCTGCGCCGACGCCTCTAATGATTCCCGCCAGGAGATTATAGACGATAAACCGTTTCCAGTCGTTCCGCAGCAACAGGATATCGCGTAATACATCAATGAGGTCATTCATCTCATTGGTCGTCGCTTGGAGCCGGCTTTGCAAGTCTTCTAAAGGGGAAGGCTCTATCTTTTTCTCTGTCTTTCCAAACCATAAAAATTTCATCATCGATCCGTCCTTTTTGATCCGGGTCACCTGTTTCAGCCAGATCCACTGTTGCCGGTATGACAGGCTACTACGCGTTTTGTCCCTTTCATTATATCATATTGTATCATTACAAATAAGTAGTGAGAAAAAACGGCCGTACCCGCACAATTTCCGTGTGCTGGTACGGCCGTCAGGCTTTTCTCCTATTTCAGGTCTGCTTCGTGAAAGGGAACCCATCCTTCTAATGTAACATCTTTTTCCCACTGATTTCCCGTGTCATCAGGTTCTTTGCGCCACATTTCCTTATACATATATACCATGATAGGAAAGCCTTCTTGCTCATTCAAGGCAAAGATTTCCTTTGCCCGTGCTTCATCGGTTGTGATGAATGCGATACGGCTTCTTTGTCTTATTCTTGTAAAAAGCTCCTTGCATATATCCGTTACGGATGCATCAGGGGTTTTATGCAAAAGGTCCTGTTCCAGGTCAAAGATGCCCAGGGGATCCGCAAATGTTCTTGCCGCACTTGTTGCCCTTTCTGCCTCTATATCCGCAAGTTTAATCCTTCTGTCGCCAGCCTTGCCAGTAGCAGGAGAATGGGCCATGCTTCTTTCTTCTATTCTATTTCTGGCTAGTACGGCTGCAAACGCAATCGGGATTTCTTGATGGTCGTATCCGCTGCTTACGTTACCCACGGACTCAAGTAACTCTTCCTCACGCTGGGCCATATCTTTATTTTCCTCAGTGAAAAAGGAGTCGAATGCTGCGCCGAACGTTTCAAGGAAATCCCCTTGTTTTGCTTCTGCCTTTTCACGCATAGCATGGAACGCGCGATTGGAAGGTTCGTTTAGTATCTCTTGTGCATACTTCAGCGTATGGCAGGCCAGGTCATTTTGCAGTTTTTGCATATTGACTACAGCATGCCAAAGGGCCGGTTCATGTTCTTGTCCCGTTTCTTTTATTGTTTCCAAGCAGGTGTACATTTCTCCTGCGCTGAGGGAAGCAAGAGGCTGGCCTAGCTGATTCAGGACACTATCCGGCACGATGAACTTATTTTTCTGGTCTTCCATAGCCTTTAGGATAGGAGATTTTTCCATCGCTCCGGATGCTTCGTCATAGGCGCGCATGAACAGGTATGGCTTAGACAGGACGGTCTCATCCAAAAAAATCAAATGCCCTTTGGTGACTGCCCGGTCATACCGATTCTTTATCATGGGATTGTCAGGGTGAAGACTTAAGTTTTCCAGAATAAACTTTTTTGTTTCCGCTGCATCATTGTGATTATATCCCAATAATGATTTGATATTTTCTTCCTTTAAAGTACTGATGAACGCCTGGTAACGATCTGTCACATAGGCTTTGTAAAGGGCTTCGCGGCCCCAGTCGCAGAGTACCTTCGTGACCAAATTCCGGTCATTGGGGAAACAAAGAAACCAGTCCGTAAGAAACGACTGATCTTCCAGATACGAAAACCAGGCCGGCTGATTGCTGTCATGACTACATAAAATGGGCAAGATTTCCTTTTTCAAGCGCTCTAGCCCATGGTCTGCTTCTTTTACGGTTTGATCCAAAAGGCCACACACGGCAATATATTGTGAAGCACTCATTTCCGCACGGCCTTGTTCCCAATCAGCCAGGGTTTCCCTAGCTATGCCTGCGAAATTGCTGAAATCTGTTTCACTTATGCCAAGGGTCACCCGTATTTCTTTCAGGGACGCTTGCATCACCTTGATGATGTGTTGCCTTTTTCCCTTGTAAAAATCAGCATCCTCGTGGAACAAGCTAAGCAACGCCTTGTACGTACGTGTATATGCGGGACCATGACCGTCTTTTAACGCAGACTTGCCTTCTTTCGTTTTTACATCTGTTGTATCGTATTCCATTTTTCCTCCTCTTTGTGGGTGAACGTCTGATTCATACTACAGCTTACATTTTCTAGTTGATTCTGTATCTAAAAAGGCGTCCCTCATGATGCAGGTGCCTTTCACAGACCTTGCCAAGCTTCTATATCTGCCCCCAATATTTCAATTGTTTCTTTGCGAGGGGCCGGCAGTAGCATACTTGTCCATCGATGATTCGTTTTTCCAGGTTGCCTTTGGCATATTCTCTGGCGACGAATTGTTTTTCTTCTCTAGCGCAGTCCCAGGAGTTGCAGATAATCCGGTCGATAGTCATGAAAGCGTGCATAGAGGCGCGGGTTTCCAGATATGTTTTGACCAGGCTGCCGTCACCGATGATTTCGATGTCTTCCCGGACCGCTTCTTCTAAGCAGGCGACGATATCGCGGTGGTAGTCGCGGGTGACAACGTTTTTGAGGACCAGCACGTAGACGACAAGGCAGATGACAAAGCCCAGGTTGCTTGGGTAGGCAAAGATATTGGCGATGACATAGGGGATGGTGACCTGTGGATAGCGAACGGCGATGGTCAGGCAATTGACAATTGCGCCCAAAATGCTTGCAAAGAAGAGAGTTATCATGACGAGTGCCGGTGACTTAATATGCAAAGCAAAAACGGCAATAATGGAAATGACGGCCACGATGATGATGGCCTTGATGATCCAGATAGTTGTTACTAACATACACATGCACTCCTTTTCCCTTTTTTTATAGTTTAGCAAAGTTAGCAGACACATGTCTGTCCCAGTAAAAAACAATTTGTGCTAATCTATTTCATGGCAAAGGCCAGGCTGCAGGGAGTACCTGAGCCTGGCCTTTGAGTATTAGCGATGACTTGTGTGCCGTACTTTCCGGCTTCTTTTTTTAGTGTCCTGGCGGATGCGGTCCAGTTTGCTGTCTACGGCTTCGCTGAGGCAGTAGTCGGCATCGGCGTAACGCATGGCCGTGACGACGTCGTTCATGACTTCGAAGTTGAGGTCTGTGCCTGCTTCGTCGGCCAGGTAGTCTACGGCGCGGTCGGCGTCGATGCCGTACTGGCTGGCTGTTTCTACGGCGTCCATGTTGGCGCCGAGGAAGATGAATTCCCAGCCTTGTTTTTTCTGGGCTTCGATCATGTGTTTTACTTGTTTCGTCGTAAATTCGTGGCTCGCGTTTTCGAGGCCGTCGGTGATGATGACGAAGAGGACTTTTTCGGCGCGGTAGTCCGGTGCGGTCATTTCCTGGACCTGGCTGATTTTGCGGATGGTTTTACCGATAGCGTCGAGGAGGGCCGTGCAGCCGCGGACGTAGTAGTCTTTGTCCGTAAGCGGGGCGACGGCTTGGAGATTGATGCGGTCGTGAAGCACTTCGTAATCGTTATCGAATAGAACCGTCGTCAAGGTGCATTCGCCGTCTAAGGCTTTTTGTTTCTGGATAAAGCCATTGTAGCCGCCTAAGGTATCTGATTCAAGACCTGCCATAGAGCCGCTACGATCGAGGATAAATACGAGTTCTGTCAAATTCTTTTTCATAAAAAAGACCTCCTTTTTGATGTATCCTTGTTTCTTGTTACTTACAGGATACGCCAAAAAGGAGGTCTTGTGGTTGCCTTCAAAGCGACATTGCTCAGCTGGCGCCGAGGAGGGGCTGGTCGTAGTAGAACAGGACCTTGTTGATATCGTAAATATCGTAGTAGCCCGTGGAGATAAAATATTGGACGATGACGTCGAATTTCTGGCTCCGCGAGAGGGTGTAGCCTGCCCGGGCCAGGAGGTCATCTGTTTCGTCGAGGTTCAGCTCTAAGGCAATGGCCAGGGCCAGGATGGTACGCTTGCTCGGCAGGTAGCCCTTGCCCGTGCGGATTTTGGAGAAGAGGCGTCTGTCGATGTTAGCCCGCTTGTATACTTCTGCATCGGTCATGCCTTTGGCGTCGATGAGGCGCAGGAGGGTCGTGTTGAAGGGTTCATCGAGGTCGGAAATCATGTGTTCCAAGTCGCCTAAGCGGGGCTTTGCCGGTTTGCGGCGATACGATACCCGAGGTGCCTGGGTGATTTCTTCCATGTCCTCTTCGTTCGGGGGAATCAGATCATAAAGCACGTCTCTCTCGTAAGAGAATTTGTCCGGTCCTTCGTAATAGCCGGCGACGTAGCGCTGGACCGGTTCGAGCAGTTCTTCCCGTACGGTGTAGGCTGTGCGGTCGTACATGACGAGCTGTACGTCCAGGTCGTCATGGTCTTTGAGGAAATCCCGGATGGCCGTGACGGCAATGTCCAGGGCTTCTGCCTTGGGGTAGCCGAAGATGCCGCTGGAAATGAGGGGAAAGGCAATGCTATGGCACTTATTTTCCCAAGCCAAATCCAGAGCTGACAAATAGGCCGAACGCAGGAGCTGGGCGCATTGTGCTGCCTGGCCGGGGCTATAGACCGGGCCGACAGTGTGAATGATGTACTTGGCCGGCAAGGCAAAGGCCGGTGTAATGACGGCATCCCCTGTCTGGACCGGTGCCATAGAATCACAGGCATGCTGCAATTCCAAAGGGCCTGCCTTGTGGAATATAGCGCCGCATACGCCACCGCCCATGGCCAGTTGGGAGTTGGCTGCGTTGACAATAGCGTCGACAGACAATTCTGTAATGTCTCCTGCCACAATAGAAAACGGCATGGTATCATCTCCTTTTGTATTGGATCAGAGCCACGTGCTCTGTCTTAGTCAAGCTCTATGGTTTCTAAATCATCGGGCACATAGAGGTGGCCCGTGTAATACTGTTTCCCTTCATCCGTATAGAGAGCCTTGCGTTCCTGCAGGTGGGCGTCTTCCGTATGGTAGAGAATGACGTTGGCCGCGCCGAGGGAGGCGGCCAGCTCGCAGGCGTCCTTGACAGTGGAGTGGTGTTTTTCATAAGGGTGGAACATGTCGGCTTCGCCGTAGAGGCAGAAGGCTTCGTGCAAGAGCCACGTGCAGCCCTTGGCATAGCGTTCTTCGCACGGATTGTACGGTTCATCGCCGCAGCAGACGAGTCGTTTTCCTGCTGTGAGGTCCAGGGCAAAGCCGTATTGCTTGGCCTTGGTGGACTGGATATCGAAGAAGGTCACGGCATGGCCGGCCAGGGTCTTCGTTTCCCCGTCGTAGACGGTAATGAGGTGGAGACGCTCACCAATAAAACGGACTTCTTCTGGCTGGAGCAGCTTTTGGGCCAGTTCCTTAAGGAGTGCTATGACTTCATCGTGGCCGTAAATACGGGCTTCACCGGTATATTTGCCGCTTTTCATGTACTGGCAGATCATGCGCATCATCCAGACGATGCCCAAGAGGTGGTCGATATGGCGGTGCGTGACGATGATGTCGCGCATAGCCATCCAGTCGTAGCCGGCCGCGCGGAGCTGGCGCAGGACACCGTTGCCGCCGCCACCGTCGACGAGGATGCAGTGGTTTGCATCAGTTTCCAAGACAAAACACGTATTATAGCATTGCGTGACCAGGGCGTTGCCGGTCCCTAACATGGTAAGTTTCATGGGAATGACGTCTCCTATCTGTCAAAGCGCACGACGTACGTCCCCAGGACTTGGCGGCACGGAATGTGGGCGGCCTCAGCGGGCGTAAACGGCGCATGGCTGTATGTGTGTGCTGGTGTTTCCGGAATAGCCGGCAGGGTTTTGCCGATGCTTTCGCCATGGGCGTCGTGGTCCGTGAAATGCCAGGCAAAGGTGCAGTCGCAAAATTCCTTATTAGCCGTAATCGTTTCGGCAGGCCGCAGCTCCGGTGTTTCGCCTAAGAAAAAGCAGCCGTCGTTATCCTTTTCGGCCGGACACGAGCCGGCTACGCCGACGGCTGTAAAGGAAAGGTCCAGGAAATCCGTCGTAAAGGTAACGGTCTTGCCGTGCCGCGTAAAGGGCACGTTGTCCCAGTGGCCGATGTTCAGCCAGCCCCGTTTGCCGTCCTTTTCGACGGCCGTATTAAATTCGATGTAGCCTGTCCTGTCATCGCGGACTTCGGCGTTGAAGCGCACGACCGGACGCAGGGATGTAAAGCCTGCCGGCAAGATGGCCCGCATGCGGTCCTGTTCGATGCCGTAGGCCACGACGTATTGTTCAATCTGCATGGTTTCCTCCTATGGATACGATATGCACGTCTGTGCCAAATTCCTGTAACAGGCGCACGAGGTCGCCTGCCGCCAGCCAGACCGTGGCCGTATTGTCATTTGGGTGGACGCCGATTTTGTGCCCCAGGAAATCTTCGTCCAAGTAGAAATGGACGGCATGTTCCTCGTCATGAAGAAGACCTAAGGGTGTGACGGCACCCGGCGTGAGGCCTAAGTACGCCTGGAGGTCGTCAGCCGAAGCAAAGGATAAGGCGCGCAGTCCGTTTTCCTTGCGGAAAGTCTTCAAGTCGACCTTCTTCTCCCCTTTTACGGTGAGGAGATAATAATTGCGTTTCTTGTCGTCGCGGACGAAGAGATTTTTCGCGTCCCATTCGGGATAGGGCAGGGGGACCGCTTTCAATTCGTCCATATTAAACACGGCCTGATGCTCTGTCACTTCGTAGGTTACGTCCTGCTCGGTGAGCCAGGCGTAGATTTCTTCTTTGTTCATAGGGCACCTCCTCTAATCTCCCTTAATTATAACAAGAAGGGATGTGCAGTACAAGAAAGTCAAAAAACAGACCCCTTAGGTTGTATCCTAAGAGGCCCGTCAGAAACAGGTCAAATGGTTAGCGTTTGTCTTCTACGCCGAGGATTTCACCGATAAACATCCAGTGCGGTTCCCATTCGCCTTTCGCGTTGACAGGATAGGCTTTCGGGTTTTCCTTATAGTAATCCTGTACGTCTTGGGCAATATCTTCTTTGGTAAACTGATGCTGATAGATTTTGCGGCAGAGGAAGGTCAGGTTAGCTTCCTTGTAGCCTACGCTGTCGCCCATAGCTACAGGCGTAAGGCCGGCGTTGACATCCTTTTCTTCGTTGCGCCCTGTATGGGAGCCCATATAGCCCAGGGCTTTCTTATAGGACGGATCAAAGAAGCTGACCGTAAAGGAGCCGTTCTGTTTTAAAAATTCCGTCGTATAGCGGGCCGGATGGAGATAGACCGTAACGATAGCGCCACTCTTGCCGGGCCGCGTCCAAATCGTGCCCAAGCTGCCCCAGCCGATGGTGCAGCCGTCATGGGATTCTAACGAGCCGGCTGTAGCCAGAGCCCACTGGTTTTTAAAAAGATCAAAGACTTCATACTTTTTTGCTTCAAATGGTTCCATAACAAATATCCCCCTTTTTTGTATTCTTTTCCGTTCGTATCTATAGTATACGAAATATAGCAGAATGTCCAGTACGTACTTGAAAGTACCTTACATACCTTTACGTATCAGGGTGCAGGACAGGGTCGTCATCGAGACAGCGCCGCAGGATCCACTTCGTATTCTGAAAGGGATACGGTGCATTGTCCTTGCGAAAATACTCAATATCGACGACCGTGACGACTGCCTCATGATTATCCTGTCCCGTCGGGACGACGACTTCTTCACCAATATCGATGGTATCGTCATCGGTCAGGTAATAGTAGCTCGGGCCATTTTCGTTAAAGACGACACTGCAATAGATGTATTCACATTGGCGGCGCCGTGGCCGGTTATACGTCCATGGTGAAAGCATTTCCTGACGGCTATAGAATTGCAGGAAATCCAGTAGGACCGACGCAAAGTCAGGAAAATCCTGTGGTAAGCCGAGCTTGTCAAAGGAACCTTTGTGCACGACAGGTGAACGGCGCTTATAAACAATCGTAATGCTGTACTCTTTCTGTTCATATGGCATGGGCACGACATCAGACGGGTTTCCCTGCGTGTGGGCAAAGAGATAGGACGCATCGAAGCTATCCAACAGCGCCGGCACACCGCCTTCAATTTCATAGGTACTCGTTACTTTACAGTTCCGTGCAATTTGCCGCACGTGTTCGATTTTTTCCTTCTCCCGGTCGATGATCAGCCGTTCGGCATAATCCCAGTAGACGTAGTCGCCCAGCTCGTCTGTCATCTGATGGGATACGTCAATCTTTGAGTGGCGGTTGTATTCCAGTGTAATCCGTTCAATTTCATCGGCTTCGCATTCGCCATCAAAGGCAAAGAGCGTGTTGTCGTGCAGGGCTTCTCGTAAAAGGTTCGACAAATTTCGCTGGTCTTCAGCCTGATCCACACAGAGGGGGCCTTGAAAGATATACGTTTCCCCTGCCGTATTAGTCAGTTCCAGCACCCACGTGCCCACATCGAGAACCGTGTCTGTCCGGGAGGGATCAGCCTGGGAAAAATGGTCCATCAACGTTTCAAACAAAATTTGCAGAGACTCGTTTTCAATGGTGTAGTTCTGGCGGCGTACTTTCTGATTTAGCTCCCGTCCGTTACCAAAGGCATAGCCTGTCAGCCAGACCCGTCCCTTGGCATTGACCGTCACATGCTGCTCAATTTCTTCGAAAGGTTCCGGCATAGGACCGTAGGACATCGTATTGGAAACGAGGCGCATGCGGCTCAAACGGCCTTGAAAGCGGTATACAGGTTCTGTTGTTAAGGCAGCCAGCCGTTCCAGCGCCAAGACCAGCCACTCCCGGTTTTGCTGGGCCATGAGTGTCTTTTCATCACGGGCCCAGGAACTCCACAGGGAATAAATGGCCGTACCGATGAGTGTCACATCGGTTACGGCAGCCAGGCTCTTGCGCAAAGCCTCCCGGTCTACCGTAGCCAAGGGTTGCTCCTGTGCTACGACAATGCGCCCGGCGTCGGCAAAGCCAAACGCAAGACACGCGTCGCCAAAGATGGCACTGCTGAGTTCCCAAAAGCTGCTGTCCTCATTCATAAATTTTTCCTGCCACGTTACAGCAAATTCGTGTATTTCTTTTCTATCGGCCATAGTGAGACCTGCTTTCTTAGGTAATACTATTCGTCATAAATAACGATTATTTATTATCATTATTATATCACAAATTTCACTAAAAAAGCAGCCCTGTCAGAAAAGACAAGACCGCTTTATAGAAGATTTTTTCTACCGGCCTACGGTGTATGACCGACACACTGCCCTGCTGCGTAGGCTTCCTCCATGGCCGGTGTACCCAGGACTTCTCCCTTTTTCCAGACATGGTCGCCGTAGATAATCTGGCGTACATGGGCGCCGAGGCTGGTCCAAATGGCAGCCAGATCATCGCCTACACGGAGGAGACCACTTTTGCCGTCATGACCTGTGACGATGATATACACGTCCTTGCCGCCCAGGTCCTGCCATTTGGGCAACAGACGGTCGATCATGACCTTCAGTTGGCCGCTCATGGTGAGGAAATACGTAGGCGACGCCAGGACCAATACCTGCGCCGCGTCGATTTTCGCCAATACGTCTGCCATGTCGTCAGGCTGCACACATGCGCCTGTCTGAAAACAGGCGTAACAGGCGAGACAAGGGCGGATCTCCTTTTCCTGCAGATTGATTTTTTCTACGCTGTGCCCCTTTTCCCGGGCGCCGCGGGCAAATTCATCGCATAAGAGATCCGAATTCCCCTGCCGTCTGGGACTGCCGCTAATGATGAGTACCTGCATATACATCCTCTCCTTAATACCAATCGTGTTTTTCCCGCCGGTCAAGCTTGGCAATCTGAGCCATTTCCCCGTCAGTTAGGGAAAAGTCGTAAAGCTGTGTATTGGCAAGAATATGGGCCGGGTTGCTGGAGCCGGGAATGACGACGATGTGACGCTGCAATAGCCAGCGCAAAATGACCTGGGCAACGGATTTCCCATGGGCCTCCGCAATGGCCGTGAGGACAGGATCGCTCAGGAGCTCTCCCTGATGACCTCTGCCACCTAAGGGATACCAGCCTTCTACGGTAATGCCGAGTCCCAGACCTTGGATGTACTGTACGACGTCTGTGTCCTGATAATACGGATGGATTTCGTTTTGGACAAGCGCCGGGACGGTGTCCACCCGTGGCAGGAAGTCTTGCAGTTCCTGAATGTAGAAGCAGGAAATCCCTAAAGAACGGATATAGCCCTTCGTGACGGCACGTTCCATGGCCTTGTATGCCTTCACGTCATCCCTGCCTGGATGATGTAAAAGCATAAGGTCGATATAGCCTATATCTAATTTTTCTAATGCTTCAGCAATCGCCGCTTCAGGATCTGCATATTGGTTCGGATAGAGTTTTGTCGCTACGAAAATCTCTTCCCTTGGCACAGACAACGTGCGTACGGCCTGACCCACTTCCCGTTCGTTACGGTACAGATTAGCCGTATCAATGAGGCGGACGCCCAGGTCTAAGGCAGCGTGCAGGGACTGAATGCAGGTACTGCCCAAAAGATTATAGGCACCGATACCATGCGTCGGCATGGCGTAGCCGCTGTTGAGCTGCACCGTATGCGTTGAAAGATCAAACTGCGTCATACAATATTCCTCCTTGCTATTTTCTAATGTCATCTTATTATATAATAACACAAAACATTTTCTCTTATATCAAATATATATTATTAATTTGTAGTAATTACTTGAAGATAAAATAGAAATGAGTTATACTAAGAATGAGATAACTATACGCAATACGCATACACAGAGGGGAGGTGTAGTACAATGGAAATCAGAGTCTTACGGTATTTCGTAGAAATTGCCAAAGAAGGCAACATGACTCGTGCGGCAAAAAACCTGCACGTATCCCAGTCTGCCCTCTCAAAGCAAATGAAAGAACTGGAAGATGAATTGGGACGTCCGCTCTTTACGCGAACCAAGTCGGGCCTGTCTTTGACAGAAGCAGGGTCTCTCCTGCACAAACGGGCTGAAGATATTTTAAATATGGTAGATAAGACGACAGATGAATTTGCATCCTTAGATACCGTAAGAGGGGGTAACATCCGGATTGGCTGCGCCGAGTCGTATCTTATCAAGTACCTGGCACGGACCATTAAGGAATTCCGCAAAACGTACCCTCTCTTCCATTTCCACGTTTCCAACGGGGACACCGAGCAATTAGAAGAACGCTTGGATAAAGGATTACTGGACTTTGCCGTCATTGTCGAACCACCGGGCTCTACAAAATATAAATATCTCGCATTCCCCGGCACAGACCGCTGGGGCCTGGTCATGCGCAAGGATCATCCTTTAGCTAAAAAGGAACACATTACCCTGGCCGATTTGTCTAATATCGATCTCATCTGTTCTACGCAGGGCATTAAAGGCGACTTGCCCGCATGGAGTAACGATAAATCTCACAAGCTCCGCTTCATCGGTACAGGCGACCAAATCTTTAACAGCGCCGTCAGCGTACGCGAAGGCCTGGGCTGTCTCCTCACCTTCGAATACCTGGCCAATACCAGCGAGGAATCGGGCCTCGTCTTCCGGCCTCTGGAACCACCGCTGGAAGTGAAGATGTACATCATTTGGAAAAAAGTCCAAACCTTTACACCCATTGCCGACCAGTTCCGGAAAAAACTGATTGAAACCTATGGTCCGGAACCGGAAGACACAGAAGAAGAACCAACAAAGAAACCATAAGCTGCAACGCAGGAGCCCTGAATAACGGGGCTCCTTATTTTTCCTGGTTTCTGCCCCAGCAGAGAAAATGCCGGTGACTCGTCCACAAGGCCGGATGCAGAACCAACAGCCATAGTGCTCAGACATTAGGCAATAACACTATAGTCAGCAAAAGAAGAGCTGCGTAATCGTCAGCTCTTCTTCGTTTTGTGGGGATATATTCCCCGGTTATTGCCAGCCAATTTTGTATTTCTTACGTTTTAGGATTGAAATGGAAGCCCTGGGCTTCGGCCTGCTGGATCAGGTGCTGCCGGTTCGGCAGGACGCCTTGCAGTTTCTTCACAACCTGGAGGGTGAAGCAATCTACGCGGCGGTTGGCATCGCGCAGGTCATAGTACTGGGCCATTTCGGCGTCATAGTCTTTCATGAGAGCCATGTAATCGTCAAAGACGGTATAGGAATTATCGAAAATATTAGCTTCCTTAGGCATACGCGGTTTGAGCTGCGGTGCCTGGTCGGCAATCCCCAAACCTACGCCGACAACGGGGAAGGTCAGTTCCGGCAGATGCAGGAGTTCGATCATTTTCGGAGCATCGTTCCAAATACTACCCAGGAATACAGTACCAAAGCCGCTGATTTCTGCAGCATCGACCATATTTTGCGCAGCCAGGCAGGCGTCAGTCCAGCCCTGGAAGAAACGGTCACTATCGCGGGCTGCTTCATTATCCAGGCCCTGTGCCTGGGCAATGCGGTAATTGCGATAGGCATCGGCAATGAAAATAAAGAGCTCCGGCATGCGGGCTACGTATTTCTGCTTACACACTTCAGAAATTTGTTCCTTCAATTCAGGGGACGTAATGTGGATAATGCTAAAGGTCTGCATCCCCGTGCTGGTCGCCGTCCGTTTCGCTACGCTCAGGAGCTTTTCCAGCTGCTGCGGCGGTACCGGTGTCTGTTTAAATTCACGGATCGTACGGTGATTTAATAAGGTATCAATAGGGTCCATATATATTCCTCCCATCTAGTGTTTGTAATTATTATTAAGTAATAATCTTCTTGTGTTTTATTTTACCATACCTATTTCATATGTGCCAGTCTATTTTGCCTATTTTACGGTCTTTTCACAAACGCTAAAAAAGGTATTTTTTTCTTTACAGGTTTTCAGCGATGGTCTACAATTGAATACATCTATACAGGTGCTATGGTATCTGTAAGAGTTACACATAGAAAGTATATTCAGCTTGAGGTGAGAAGTTTCATGATCAACACACAAATAGAAACGGCAGCGCGCCTGGCTATCCGGGACAACCCGAAAAAGCGGGTCCTGCCTCTTTCTGTAGAGGGGAAAACGTATTACATTAAGCGGCTCCTTTCAAACGGCCGCAACAAGCTCGTCAAGCAGGGTGCCCACGCAGCATACCTGACCGAAGTCTACAAGATTATGGAGGTCAATGAACGCCTGCCTCTGGCGCCGCACATCGTTCTCCTGACAGATGATTTTTTCGTCATGGAAGCCTGCGGCAAGCCTTTGCAGCGCATCGTCAAGGAACACGATGCCACAGCGGAAGAAGCTTATTATCAGGCAGGGATTGCCTTGTCGTCCCTGCACCAGCTGGGCCTGCATCATGGCCGTCCCGCTTTGCGCGACATTTCCTGGGATGCAGAAAAGCACCGGATTACCTTCTTGGACTGGGAAAGTGAAAAAACATTTTTCCATGTCGATGCGCGCACACTCGACCTCTTCCTCTTTATTCACAGTTATTTCCGCGAAGGGTGGGATACGACAGTCTATCTGGATCAGGCTATGGCCGGCTACCAGACTGTCGCCGGATCGGACGAACGATTGGCCGATGTGCTCCATTTCATCGACCAGCATACGCTTATTTTCCATATCTGCCGTTCTGCCTCGTCTTTCGGCTGGATCGACGTGGTTTCCGTAAGCAAGGCAGAAGATTATTTGCGCACACTCATCAAAAATAACAGTGCCTCCTAAGGGGCCGCTTAAAAGGAGTTGGCTGCATGCGTCATATCAATATTTATTATATTTATTTTCTCCTCAGCCAGGTCATCTGGGGGATTTTACCGGCTTTCTGGATTTTATTGCGTGACTTATCTCCGTTTTACACGCTGGCTTCCCGAATTTTCTGGGCTGCTATCTTCTGCTTCCTGCTCATTTTGAAGCAGCATCTCCTGCCCCATCTCCTGGATTTGCGTAACCAGCGGGCCCAATGGCCTTACATTGCCGGAGCCTGTATCCTCGTTACTTTAAACTGGGGCGCCTTCATTTACGCTACGACACGGGGCTACATTCTCCAAGCCAGCCTGGCTTACTTTATCAATCCCATCGTCGTCATTTTCTTCGGGGGCCTGATCTTTCGCGAACGCATTAGCCGCTTGCAGAAATTATCCATTACCCTGGCAGCTGCCGGTTTGCTCATCGCCTTTGCCCTTTACGGCCAGGTACCGTACCTTTCCTTTATTATCTGCCTGACCTGGGCCTCGTACAGTATCCTCAAAAAGAAGATCGTCATGGACAGCCAGGTTTCCGTCTTCATCGAATCCTTTTCCATGGTGCCCCTGGCCTTGGCGTTTATGTTATTCAGTGAATATGAAGGAGTCGGCGCCATCGGTGTCTTCCATGGTCTTCAATGGCTGCTCCTGCCGGCTACAGGCGTCGTCACGGCCATTCCGATGATGCTCTTTACAGCAGGCGTTAAAAGCGTGCCCGTTACCGTTTCGGGGATTCTCATGTACTGCTCACCCAGCCTGACCTTGGTCATCGGCCTTTTGACAGGTGAAACGATCACCCAGCCCATGCTGATCACCTTCATCTTTGCCTGGATTGCCGTAGCCCTTTATATTACCGGCTTGTACCGCACGATGCGCGAAATAAAAAGCCACACCGGCCTTGTAGAGGTACGAAAGAGACAGTAATTTTACACGTTAAAACCACGCTGGTTTCTATACTGGCGTGGTTTTTATGTTATAATATGTCTGAGAACTTCCTTTTGTAGAATGTCCTTGGAGAGGGACTAAAAAAACTACTACACTATGACACGAAGGTGATATTATGTTTAATCTGCACGTACCAACACGTGTTCTTTTTGGCTGTGGCCAGCTGAACCAGTTGCATGCTCAGGCTATGCCTGGCAAAAAAGCCATGATCATCGTCTCTAACGGTAAATCCGTAAAAGCCAATGGCTACCTGGCCCGCACGGAAGAACAACTGCATCAGGCCGGTGTAGAAACGTTCCTTTTTGATAAAATCGAAGCCAATCCTCTGCGCGCTACAGTCACAGCCGGTGGTCATGCTGCCAGCGAAGGCGGCGCAGACTTCCTCGTTGCCTTAGGCGGCGGTTCCGTCCTCGATGCCTCTAAGGGCATTGCCGTCGTAGCTGCCAACGGTGGTGACGTTTGGGATTACATTACCAACGGTACGGGCAAAGGCCTGCCCATTGCCAAAGAACCGTTACCGATCATCGCCATTACGACGACTGCCGGCACAGGCTCGGAAACGGATATGGGTGGCGTTATTACCAACCCGGAAACGAAAGAAAAGACACCGATCAAGGCGCCGCAGCTCTTCCCGCGCCTGGCAATTGTCGACCCGGAACTGATGGTCAGCGTACCGCCACACTTCACGGCGCTGCAAGGCTTTGATGCTCTCTTCCACAATATTGAAGGCTACATTGCCAACAAGGCCAGCCTCATGAGCGAAATGATTTCCCTCACGGCTATTGAAGCCATTGCCCGTTACCTGCCTATAGCAGTAAAAGATGGCAAGAACCTCAAGGCCCGCGAAAAAGTAGCCTTCGCCAGCTACCTCGGAGGCATTGAAATGGTTGTCTGCTCGACCGTAAGTGAACATTCCATGGAACACTCGCTGAGCTCCTTCCATCAGGAATTGCCTCACGGTGCCGGCCTGATCATGCTCAGCGAAGCATACTTCACCTATTTCATCGAACACCATGTCTGTGACGGCCGCTTCGTCCGCCTGGCCCAAGCTTTGGGTATGACTGACGCAACGGAACCAATGGACTTCATTACAGCCCTCAAACACTTGCAGAACGAATGCGGTGTAGGCGACCTGAAAATGTCCGACTACGGCATTACACCGGATGAATTCCCGCAAATGGCTCACATTGCCAAAACGGCAATGGCTTTCCTCTTCACGAGCGACCGCATCGACCTCTCTGAAGAAGACGTCGTAGATATTTACCAGAAAGCTTATAAATAATACATAATATATATTATATGGTGTGTATTTTGCTTTGATTACTAAAAACGGGCCTATGACAACAGTCGTAGGCCCGTTTTCTCATTGGTTCTTATATAACAGTAATCTAGTACAGTTCGACAATAGCTTCGACTTCAACAGGAGCATCTAAAGGAAGCTGATTCGTACCAATTGCGGTCCGTGCATGTTTCCCTACATCACCAAAGACATCAATTAACACCTTTGAAGCCGCATCAGCCACTAGATGTTGTTCCATAAAGCCAGTTTCACTAGCTACAAAAGCTTGTACTTTAATGACAGACTTTACTTTGTCTAAATCGCCTAAATACGCTTTTAAAGAAGCAATAAGATTAATCACACATAATCTGGCAGCATCCTGTGCGTCTGTCAACGTTAATTCTTTTCCAACTTTACCAGTGTAGGCCAACTTGCCAGATTGTACGGGTATATGGCCCGCCAAAAACACAATATTTCCTACTTGTTTAACCGGAACATAAAGAGCAGCCGCTGGGGATGCATTCGGAAGCATAAGACCTAAATTTTCTATTCTTTTTTCAATATTCATATATATTCTCCTCAATCTTATGGTACAAAAACTCTTTCCTGGTGCCCTTTTGTATAAATAATTTCATAAGCTACCAGATGTTCCTGTACATCACGAATTTCAACACTAAATTGTAAAACAGGTGTTCCTTCCGGCACACCCAGAAATTTACTTGCAGTATCAGGACAAAGGATGGGGCATGAGGATACAATCCCTTTGCCGACAGTAATACCACACGCCTCTTCAATTTCTAAGATACTCTGATTCAGCCATTTCTTTTCTGAAAAGTTATGAATACCTGAGGCATATAAAAAATGGGGCAAAAATACTTGTTCTACTGCAAACACTTCACCATCCACATATTTAATCCGATCAAAGGCAATAATCTTTTGTTCTTCGCTTAAATGGAATATGCCCTGTATTTTTTCTGATGGTGCTTCTATACGAAAATTGACGCATTTATGCTCGCCAGGAATAGACAGGCTTTCCAGCGACAAAGCCATCTGTGTCAGATTCCCCTTTTCATAAAGGGAAGCTGCATTCTTCTGCTCTGAAACGTAGGTACCTTTCCCCTGAATGCGGTAGATAACTCCATCCTTAACCAGCCCACGCAGAGCATTCGTTACCGTAATCCGGCTACAGCCAAACTGCTTGCTCAAATCATTTTCTGTGGGAATTACAGAATTTTCTTTCCATGCGCCTGAGTTAATCTGTGCTTTTATATACTGCTGTATTCTCATGTACATCGGGATTCCCATGCTAATTACCTCGTTTATTAATCGCCGCTTATAGATTTAAAAATCAATCTATTGTATACACCTATTTGATACATTTTATTATTATATCATTATATCAAATTATATGGCTATTTCAAGTTTCAGGATACTATGTCATCTAAAAGCCATCCTGCGGTGAAAGTTCAGATAAGGTTTAAGGGAATTAAGAGATAATCCATTTTTCTTCAGTGCAATATATACACGCCAGATAATACACACAAAATACCCATACCTGTCATAAAGCTTATAGGTTCACCAAAGGCGATTGTGCCCACTAAAGTCGCAACAACAGGTTCAACACATGCCATAATCGAAGCTTTTCCTGACTCAATCCGTGCCAATCCCCGCGTATATAAAACATAAGGTAACGCTGTGGAAAACACGACGAGTCCCAAAATGATAAAGATGAAGTCGCCATGGGCCATACCATTAAGTACCTGAGTCGGCTGAAGCAGGAAGAGCGATCCTATACCACAAAAAACAAAGGTCCAGTAGGTTACAGTAAGCGGCGAATAATGTTGTAAGGCATAACGTCCTATTATGCTATATAGAGCATAGAAGAAGCCTCCCAATACACCTAGCATTAATCCCCAAGCGGTTATCGTCAAACCACCGGCAAATACTCCGGTTACGCAGGCGCAGCCTGTCAACGTAAGAATCAGCGCCAGCATCTTTTTTCTAGTAATAGTCTCCTTCCATAAAATTGCTGACAGAATGACCACAATTGCCGGAGCCGTATAAATCAAGATACACGCTATAGCCAAAGAACAAATTTCCTGACAAGAAAAATAACATACATTATACATCAACACGCTAACAATCCCTGTACCAAAAAAATACTTTAGATGTTCTTTTCTGATTCGGAATAGGCTGGGATCTACACATAAAATATAGAGAGTTAAAATCAGTAGTCCTCCCAGATTTCTAAGAGCAACGATCAAATATGAAGAAAAACCATATGCCATTAGGTGCCGGTTCCAAAATCCTAATATTCCCCATAAACTAGCACCCATCATAATACTGGCATAGGTTGCCTTTTGACGTAACTGATGACCTGCCACCTGTTGTCTTGGTAATTCTTTATGTAATTCTTCAATCATCTTTACTACGCCTCCACAGGAGCAAGAAACAGATTAGAATAAGAGCATTCCCCGATTTAAATAACCAGGGAATGCTTAGTCATTTACACACTAACAGCTAAATCTCGTTTTCCTCTAGTAACTGCAGAAACTACAATCAGTAAGAACAGGGAAACCGGAAAAGCCACGAGAACCGTTGCTAAACCGAAAGGCTGTCCAGCCATTTCCCAGCCAATGGTCATAAGCGTACCACCAATCATTGAAGCGATACCACTCCATTTCGTGACTTTCTGCGGGCAAACAACGGTAGCTAACAATGCGGGTGTAATCCCTGCTCCCACAATAGTAGAAGCCCAATATTGAATGGCTAAAATACTTGGGAAAAAGTTTAAAAGAATCAATGACGCAGAACCAAATACAGCAATGCTCAATTTTGTAACTCTGACAATTTGAAGTTCCGTAGCATCTTTCTTAAAATGAGCAAAAATATCTGTTGCCACATTTGTAGACCCGGCCAGTAAGTAAGAATTTCCTGTCGTCAGAATGAAGCCGGTGCAAGAAGCCATCATGAGGCCACCTATAAGCCAGGGGCAAACTGTCGATAATGCTATAAAGGATTGGGACGGAATGATATTAGGCCCGAAATATAACCGGCCAATATAGGAAAGGATCGCAATCGCCGGAAGTACAATAATCGTACCCAAAGCCCAGCCGATCATGCCAATTTGTACATTTCTATCCCCTTTAGCTGCAGCCATTCTTTGATATAAGTTCTGATCACCTAAGGCTAACAAGAACCCTGGTGCATAGTTTGCCAGATAATCTTTAGCAGTCCAACCGGCGGTAAAGGTTAAACCATCAGATCCGGTCGCTTTAGTTTGTGCAACAATCCAGTCGAGACCTCCAATATTAGGTATGATGTAGGCGAAAGCACAAACCAAGCCTGCTAACATAACACAAACTGAAAAAGCATCAATACGAACAACAGAACTAAGGCCACCAGAGGCAGTAGCTATGATAACGATGACACAAGCAATAACGGTCATCCATTCGATGCTAAAGCCAGTCGTTGCATTCAATATAACACCCATAGCCCGGAGCTGATAGGAAACGATAGAAAAACTAGCCGGAGCTATGATTGCTGCAGAAAGGACACGGGCATTAGTTCCATAACTGTCTTCAATTAATGCTGCCGTCGTTATCTTGCCGCGTTTACGGACTAAAGGCCCAATGGCGAAAAGAATAACAATGGCCAAAATACTGCCTGAAGCATAGCAGATGGACGGCCATAAGCCATTTGAATAGGCAATAGAATTAATACTGCCGGCAACAGCGCCGCCACCCATCCAGGAAGCCATGAACGTTGCCATGAGGATAAATGATCCTAGTCCTTTCCCAGCTAAAGCAAAGTCTTTGATACTTTTTCTATTCTCTTTCCTTTTAGCCAAAAAAGCAAAGATGAATACGATTATAAAATATGCACAAATCATAATCAGCATTTTAGGCTGTGGTACCATTACATGATAATCCATTTATAATCTCCTCCTTTGCACTCAATCATGCAGTCAGGACACGTGTAATCTCAGCAACGCGTTCTTCACTAATCTGCAACTTATTAGTACTTGCTACCCAAAGTGAATCGTATTTTACCTGATCTACAATTGATTTCAGTACTGCTACATCTTCTGGAGAATCATTGAATCCTTTGCTAAGAAATACACGGAGTTTAAATTTACCTTTATACTGTTTACTAAAATTGATAAGACTTTCTGCCTGTTTTTGAGTGGTAAAGTGAAGTTCCGGAAGCGGCCGATGATACTTTTTAAATTTTTCTTCATTGACAATACCGAAAGCACCCACGACTTCTTCACAAAGAGAGGCTACACGCATATGCTCACCAATACCTAACAAATAGCAATTGGTGACTAGGCGGACAGGAATTCCCTGCTCATGGACACAATGAATGATGTCTTTTAAATGGACGTTGGTCAAAATATCACCCTGGCCATAAATTTCTACCAAATCTGGTTTCACAACTGTAATTTTTTCCCGTAATCCTTGAAGAGATTCTTCGATCGGTCCGAAATCATGCCACTCGCCCTGATATTTTGTATTACCCCGATTACAAACAATGCAATTAAAAATGCATGCTTTTTCCGGACTAATATCAACTCCCAATACCTTGCGCCCGTCATCACCAACTTTAATGAAATCATCTTGCTTGTACTTAAATTGATTCATACTTACACCTCATTCCTAAATATAATAAATTTCATATTGTTCACAATACTTGCATATACGTATTGTAATAGCTTAGCTTGCGACTGACTCCCCGCGGATGATTTTATTAATTTCCGCTACCCGTTCATCACTAACATTAAATTTAGGCCATGTGGTCACCCATAATTCATCGTATTTTACCTGATCTACGACCTTTTTTAATTCTTCTGCTTTTTTATTAGAATCGTTATATCCTTTTACAAGAAGGACACGAAGCGTAAATCTCCCCTTATACTGATGACTAAAGTCGATCATGCTTTTTGTCTGCTTGGCTGGTGTAAAATGCAGCTCTTGCAAAGGCCTATGTATTTTCTTAAAATCTTCATCATCAGTAAAGCAGAAGCCGGCAACTACTTCGTCACACAAGGAAGCGATACGCATATGATCGCCAACACCTAATAAATAACAGTTCGTAAGTAAACGTACTTTTACACCCTGAGCATGAATACAGTTGATGATATCTTCCAGTTTAGTATTAGTCAAAAATATCACCTAACCCGTATAATTCAACAATATTTGGTTTTTCCTGTGTAATTTTGTTTGTTAACCCGGCCAACGAATCTTCAATAGGGCCGAAATCGTGCCATTCGCCTTGAAATTCCGTCTGTCCATGATTGCAAATAGCACAATTAAATATGCATGCCTTACGGGGATTAATGCTGACTGGCAAAACCTTCTGACCATTTTTTTCTACTTTGATAAATTCATACTGTTTGTACTCAAAATAATCCATCATGATTTCATCCTTTCCTTTTATAATATATTTTCCGTATTTGATATGTTGTTATATCAACATATCAATATATCATGTGAAAATAATATCATACAATAACAGAAAATGTCAATTGCTTTTTAATTATACGTTTTTCAAATTATGCAAATTTCTCATATAGACGAACCACTAAAATCGAATAAACAGCAAAACAGCCTTTCCTATACACCAGCAAGGCGTATGGGAAAGGCTGTTTTGCGTGTTCTTGATATTAAGGCTGGGGAATGTGTTTCGCCAGGACTTTTGTCATTTCAATATTTTCCAAATATTTATGGGTTTTCCAAAGGAAGGCACTGAAGGCACTGAAGGTCAGGCGGAAACGGAAGTGTTCAAAGCTGATAGGCCCTTCAAACATAGCTACGCGATCGAGGTCGTAATGATCGTCCCAAGGGAAATCACGGCCCGTTTCTACGGTAAAGGCGTATTTATAGCCTGCAGCCTTCGTTTCTTCCATGACCTGATCGTTAAACTTCCCTTCCGGGAAAGCAATAAAGGTGCACGGTTTTCCTGTCTTTTTTTCGATGTAGGCCTTAGAATCACGCAATTCATGGCGCAGGCCGGCTTCATCAAAGCTGGTAAGCGGCTTGTGGCTCAGCGTATGGGAACCGAATTCCATACCGTCGTCACTCATTTTCTTTACCATGTCCCACGTCAGATAGCCTGGTTTATTCATGAGGTTCATGATTAGGAAAATCGTGCCGCGGTAGCCGTATTTTTTCATTATCGGATAGGCATGTTCATAATTATCGATATAGCCATCGTCAAAGGTAATCATGACCGGCCGGTCCGGTAAATCCCCTTCGCCACTCATATAAGCATCGAATTCAGCCTGTGTAATAGAATGGTAGTCATGGTCATGCAAATATTTCATTTGCGCGTCAAAATTTTTCGGTGTCATCGTGAGTACGGTCTTGAACTTATCATTAACCTGATGATAATTCAAGACGGGCACACCGGTCAGACGATAGTTGGTTGAGCATAAAAACCAGAAGGCAAACATGCCGACAACCAGTACGCACAAGGAAAACATGAATCCTACTAACCATAAACAGATCTTTTTCACTGTAAGACTCCCTTATGTCAGCTCTCTAGTAACATATCTTACATAGAATACCATATTCATAGGTACTTAACAAGACTATTCTTCTGACTTATCGTCCAATTCGCCTTTCAGTGTCTTAACGAAGCCATGCGCCGCAAACCAGTCCCGATCTTCATCTTTGAGCGCTTTTTCTACTTCCTTCAGGCAGTAATGCTCTGTTTCTGCCGTCGAGCGGATATCCGTCAGGTACTGTGCATCTTCAAAAATATAGTCGTCTACCTCTTTTAAGTTTACCTTATCTTTCATGGCATAGCGCATATCTTCCGATGCCTGGATTGTCGCCAAGACATCCTGCCAATAGGCATATTCTTTTTCCGAGAGAATGAACTCGCCTAAAGGACCTGTTTCCAGCCGGTCCTGGGCACAGACAACATTTTTCGCATAATCCTGGCCAGTAAACCTGTCATATACGTGTAGCTCCCGTAATTCATCGTTAATATATACGTCCATGGAAAATCCTCCTCGTAATCATGTACGCCTATTATAGCACAGGTCACCGCCGGCCGTGTAGAGACAAGAGGTAATCCGGCAGTTATCCTTCTCCACCATATGTAAAATCTATGTAATATACTCTTTTCAATGCTTCCATTGTGATATACTATAGCTGATTGTCTATGCTTTTTCTCTGTAAACATGTACGTAATTTCATACTACTGGAGGCTTTACTCATATGAAAACAATTTCGCCAGCAGAAATCAACGAATTATACACGACCTTGTACGACCTGCGGCAAGACGTACTAAATAAGGGAAACAAAATGTACGCATCTATCGCCCCGCAAATCGAGCGGCCGTCCTTTCGTTTTAGTGCGTTAAATCTGGCCTACTACTTAGCCATCCGCTGCCACGACTTGCGCCCTCTCCAGGAGAAGCTCCTGCCCTTGGGTCTCTCCTCCCTGGGCCGCAGTGAAGCCCGCACGATGGCCAATCTCGACGCAGTTATCGCCTCCTTAGGCCGTATTTGCCAGAAGCCCCAGGAAGAGCTCATTGCGTATCCTTCACGGCGCTGGTTTTTCCACGGCAACCGCCTGCTCTCACACAATGCCAACCTGATTTTTGGTAACCACGCCAACATAGATTTTACCAATATCATGGTTACCATGCCTACAGAAGCGGCTACAGATTATAAGCTCGTACGCAGCCTTGTCCGGGCCGGAATGGATATGGCCCGCATCAACTGCGCCCACGACGACCAGGACGTATGGAAGAGCATGTTGAAGAATATTCATAAGGCCGAAAAGGAAACAGGCCGCCGCTGCAAGATTTACATGGACCTGGCCGGCCCGAAGGTGCGCATCGAACAGGTTCTTGTCCCTGGCGATACAGACCGCGTCCTGACAGATGAAACCTTCTTCCTGGCGCGGAACAAAATCTCCGACTATCCTGAGGATTATACGGGAAATATCGTCATTACGTGCAGCATCCCTCAGGTCTTCAACAACCTCCAAGTTGGTGATCCCGTCGTCATCGACGATGGCAAGCTAAACTGCACGGTTACAGAAATTACGCCGCAGGGTGCATACTTGCGCGTTATCTCTACGAAGGTTAAGGGCTTCCGCCTGAAAAATAAGAAGAGCCTCAACTTCCCGCAGACGCCGCTGGATGTAGCCCCTCTTACCAAAAAAGACCTGAAGGATCTGGACTTCATCATCCCCAATGCCAATGCCATTGGCTACTCTTTCGTCCGCAACAAGGACGACATCATTCTCCTCCAGGAAGAGTTGAAAAAACGCCTGGGCGACAACGCACATCGCATGGCCATCATTGCCAAAATCGAAACACGCGACAGTGTCAGCAACCTGCCGGAAATCATCGTCCAGGCAGCGTCACACAATCCCTTTGGCGTCATGATTGCCCGGGGCGACCTGGCCGTCGAAGCGGGCTACCACCGTCTGGCAGAGCTGCAGGAAGAAATCCTTTGGATTTGCGAAGCTGCCCACGTCCCCGTCATTTGGGCCACGCAGGTCTTGGAAAACCTGGTCAAAACCGGTATCCCGTCGCGGGCCGAAATTACAGACGCCGCCATGAGTGAACGGGCTGAATGTGTCATGCTCAATAAAGGACCTTATATTGTCAAAGCCGTCGTCAGCCTGGCCGACATTGTCCAGCGCATGGAACAGCATCAGCACAAAAAGGCACCGCAGCTGCGTATTTTACACATTGCCGAAGACACGCTGAAACAGTTTGAATAATTGCCTTCCCATCTTTTTTAACATATGTCTAAAATAGTAATTGACATATGTCGTTTTAAGGCGTATACTAAGGCCATCAGATAAAGGAGGCAACAATCATGAAAATCGCAGTAACCTATGATCAGGAACAGGTTTTCCAGCACTTCGGCCGTTCGGAAAACTTCAAGCTCTATACCATTGCTGATGGCGCCGTCACGGCAAGCGAAGTCGTCAACACCAATGGTGTAGGCCACGAACCGCTGGCCCAGTGGCTCAAAGACCGCGATGTCGACACGGTCATTTGCGGCAACATCGGGCCTGGTGCCCGTCAGGCCTTGATGTCTGCAGGCATCCGTTTCTTTAATGGCGTTCAGGGCAACGTAGATCAGGCTGTACAGGAATTCCTCGCCGGTACGCTGGTTACCAACCCCGACGCAGGCTGTCAGGGCCATCACCACGGTGAAGGCCACGGCCATGGTCACGGCGGCGAAGGCTGTGGCCATCATCACTAATACGCAGCACATCTAAACCAATCTCTTATCCAAACCTCTTCCAAACACCTATCATCTCTACAACAATTAGGTAACCAAGATAACCACCCTTCCATACACGAGCCCCTGGCGTTGTCCTATATGTCCAATGCCAGGGGCTCGTTTTGTGTGCATATATTTTTACCTGGCCTTCAGGCCCGGGTCAATTCGTATACCGTCACTTCGCGTGAGCAAAGGACACGGAAAGGCAGCCAATGGCCTGTACCTCTGTTGACGTAGCCATAAGAATTGCCCTGCTGATACAGACCGCGCAGGTATTTAAAGCCTACGGCCTGCACGATGGGACCAATCGGTGCAAACTGGGCACCGTGTGTATGGCCGCTCATGGTCAGGGGCAGGTGGTACGCAAAGGCTTCATCAAAAAAGTCCGGATGATGGGCTAACAGGACTGTAAAAGCGCCGTCCGGAATTCCTTCCAGCGTCGTTTCCATATAGCGTTTCCGTTCTGCATCATATAACGGTCCTACAGGGGCGAAGCTAAAGTCTGCACCGGCAATATAAAACGGTGTCTGGTCACTCCCGCTGCAGCCGGCTAAGCCTTTGCCGCCGCCAGGACTGGCACAAAAATGACTGTTCCTGAGAATGCGTACAGGCGTTTCTTCCAACATGGCTGTAATCGCCGCCAGGCCGCGATAGTATTCGTGGTTGCCATAGCAAAAATCGATGCCGTCCGGAAAGAGGGACGCTGTCCGGTTGAGAACGTCGCGGCACTCAGGCAAACGGCTGATTTCGTCGATGAGATCACCGGTAATTTCCAGGCGGTTTACCTTTTCTGCTGCCACGCGGCGAATCGAAGCTTCTAAATCCTCCGTACTGAAGAAGAGGCCAATGTGCGTATCCGAAAGCTGGCCTATGCGATAGCCCTCAAGATAATCAGGCAAATTGGGAAAAGACAGCTTCTCCTTTGTCAGGGACAGATATTCTTCGCCTACGACATTGCCCAGGGCACTCGTTGCAATACCGGCAGCAGGAATGACGAACATAGCGCCTTTAAGGAAATCGCGGCGCGACATACCTGACGCGGCCGGTGCCGGTGCCTGCCCTGTCGTATTGCTACGTTTCCACCACGTAATCAGGCGGTATACCGTAACGGGCAGGGCCACGGCAAGGAGCACGGGAAACACGAGCATAAATAAGAGAAACCAGCTCACTGAACCGAGGGCTCCGGCGTGTAGTAACGGAATCAGGGAGCTGCCGTCACTATAGGCCTGGCTGTATGCCGATAAAATAGCAGCACTGGCGACCGAAAGGACAACCGTACCTAAAATCCAGCGGCCCATATGCCTCCCACGGCGCAGATAGTTCCATAAAATGACGGACAACACAGACACGACCGTCAGGATGATCATAAAATTGATGAAAAACATTCCCCTCATCGTTATACCATGGCAGTGATCTTACCATGCGGCCCGGCCCAGGGCACATCGGTGTAGCAAGACCGGTCCAGCCACTGCCAATCCTCCTTTGTCTCTAATGTACCACCTGTACATTCGGCCGTATAGATGGTCATTTGCCAAATCTTATGAGAAAAGACGTGCCGCAAGGTACCGCTGGGCTGGTCGTCTATCTTCACAGAAAGGCCCAGATCCCGCACGAGATGCTGCACGGCCTCAAGGCCTGCTTTACCGGCACCAATGGCATTGGGAAATTCCCACATAGACGCCAATAAGCCTTTAGACGGCCGCCGGTGCAAAAGCCAGCGCTGGCCGTCGGCTACGGCGACGACGGTAATCTCTTCTACAGGCACGTGCTTGCGTGTTAGCCGCACAGGCAGTTCCGTTTCCTTGCCCAGCGCCCGGGCACCGCAGCGTTCCTGTAAGGGGCAGGCGTCACAACGCGGATGCTTGGGAATACAGACGGTTGCCCCCAAATCCATGAGAGCTTCATTGAAATCCCCCGGTGCATCAGGCGGCACCTGGCCAGCGGCCAAGGCCGTAACGGATTTTTTCACCTTAGCCGATAAAATATTGTCTTCTATTACGTACAGGCGGGCAAAAATACGCAAGACATTGCCATCTACAGCCGGTACGGGCTTCTTATAGGCAATGCTTAGGACGGCACCGGCCGTATAGTCGCCGACGCCCTTTAAGGACCGCATGCCTGCCAGCGTATCAGGCACCTTGCCGCCATATTCGCGCTGCACTTCACACACGGCGTCGTGAAGGTTGCGGGCCCGCGAATAATAGCCCAGCCCCTGCCATTGCCGCAGGACATCGTCTTCTGATGCTGCCGCCAGCGCCTGCACCGTAGGAAAGCGGTCCATCCAGCTTTCATAGTATGGCCGTACGGCTTCTACCTTCGTCTGCTGCAGCATGATTTCCGATACCCACACCTTATAGGGATCACGCGGCACTGTGCGCCACGGCAAATCCCGCCGGTTGGCATAGAACCAGTGGAGCAACAGCTGCGCCCACTGGCCCGGATCTACCTTTTTTATTTCTTTGGTCATAATTACCTCGTTGAAAAAGAATTTCAATTACTTGTATTCGTTCAATATCCATTATAGCATATTTCAAAAAGCGTATGTCTATGCTACAATAGAATATGAGTATTAGAAAAGGAGCCGGCTAGCCATGGAACAAAATCCCTTTACGCACACGTTAGAATATAATTTGGATTTGGGCAAGACAAAACCTGATACGGTACATCGTCATGAAAAATACTGCCCCTTTTGCGACGTAAAGAACCTGAAGAACGTCCTGGAAACACGTGGTCATATGATTTGGCTGGAAAATGCCTTTCCCGTGCTGAAAGATTGCTGGCAGACACTGATCATCGAAACGGATGACTGCGACGGTGAATTTTCTGAATACGACCCGGCCTACGCTGTTGAAATGATTCGCTTTGGCTTGGAAAAATGGCATCAGGTGCAGGCTATGGACCGCTTCCGGTCCGTCGTCTTCTACCGCAACCACGGCTACATGTCTGGCGGTACGATTCACCATCCTCATTCGCAGATCGTCGGCCTGGAAAAATACGACTACCACGACGATGTCAAGCTTTATCATCTGCAAGGGCATCCGGTGCTGCAGAGCCCGGGTATTGAAGTTAACCTTTCAGCCCGGCCTATTATCGGCTTCTACGAAGTTAACCTGATTCTCAGTGACGACGCACAGCTGCCTCTTTTTGTACGCTATATGCAGATCGTTTCCCACTTCATGATCCACGATTTCGTATGGCACAATGAAAGCTATAATATCTTCTTTTATACCTTCCCTGACGATTCCAAATTATACGTCAAGATTGTGCCCCGTTTTCTGACCAACCCTTTATACGTTGGCTATATGATTCCCCAGACGGCCAATGAAGGCCATCGCAACCGTTTTATCGAACGATTACAGAAAGCTCTGGCTGCAGCTTCAAACCAGCCAGAAAGGAAATAACAGGTTATGCGTTTATTTGCAATAGGAGATTTACACTTGTCCGGCAATCCGCCACGCAAGCCAATGGATGTGTTCAGCCCCCGCTGGATCAACCACTGGCAGCGCATTAAGGACGATTGGAACGAGCGCGTCAGCGAAGACGACACGGTCCTCATTGCCGGCGATACCTCGTGGGCCATGCATTTGGCAGAAGCCCAGGAAGACCTCGATGAAATCCGGGCCCTGCCGGGACATAAGATCATCATCCGCGGCAATCATGATTTCTGGTGGGAAAGCGCCGGCAAGCTCAACCGTCAGGAAGACCCGGAAAACCACATGTATTACCTGCACGGCAGTGCGCCTATCACCATTGACGACGGCCGCATCGCCATTTGCGGCACCCACGGCTGGATTTGCCCTGGTGATATTCATTACCAGGAAGAAAAGGATGCCAAGCCCTACCGGCGCGAGCTCCTGCGTGTAGAACGCTGCCTGGAAGAAGCACAGAAGCTGAATTGTGAACACACTATCGTGCTCCTCCACTACCCGCCCGTGTGCGACCTTACCAAGCCCAGTGGCTTTACAGAGCTTCTGGAAAAATACAAGGTACCCCTTTGCATTTTCGGCCACCTCCACGGCATGCAGCCAAACACCATGTTCCCGCGCCTTTATAACGGCACGCTGCTGCATCTCGTCTCTGCTGATTACCGCGATTGTTCCCTCTTGGAAGTAAAATTTGATGCTGAAGGAGCAGCCTTACGATGAGTCAAATAGCAAAGAAACACCTCCTCGCCGGCATTATCTTCGGTGACCGGGAAAACAACGAATACATTTACCTGCCTGGCGGTGAAGTCGGTACGGATAAGCCCATGTGCATTTACGAGCACGACGGTCAGCGCGACGACATCGACCTCGACGAAGCAGGCTATTTGGTCGAACATCTGACCCTCAAAAAATGCAGTCATCCCTCACTGGGAAACCGCTCGTTTTAGAAATGAAAAAGCTGTGCAAGAAGGATTTTACTTCTTGCACAGCTTTTTAGTTTTTCCTAAGGCTCCCCATTGGGGAGAACCGGGCCGGCTGCGAAAACGGCCGGGTCTCAAAAGATGCAGTTCACTTTTTCCTATTTTGCTGCCGCCAGGGTAAACCAGAAGGTCACGCCGTCTGTCTCGTTGCGGACGCCGTATTTCTGGCCGTGCCGTTCGACGAGAGCGGCGACGATGCCCAAGCCCAGGCCATGGCCGCCAAAGACACGTTGTGGCTGCCGCGTACGGGCTGCATCGACCTTGTAGAAGGGCTCCCAAATGCGGGACTGATCGGCCGCAGCAATTTGAATGCCCTGATTGTAAATGCTGATCACATAATGATCACCTTCGCGGACAGCAGAAACGTCGATTTTCTTGCCGATGTCTGTATAATCAATGGCATTGGACAAGAGATTACTCATGACTGTATCGATTCGTTCGGGATCGCCATAGACCTCCATAGCGTCCGGGAAATGGCTGGTAACATTGATTTGCTTATCCTTAATGACGCCGTCAAAACGATAGCGCAATTCTTCTGCTAAGGCCGGGAAATCAAACTCCGTCATTTCAATACGGAAAGAACCCGTTTCCAGCCGCGACAGGTTGAGCAAATCCTTTACCAAATGATCCATCTTTTCCGTTTCACTATGGATAACACGGCAATACCGCTTGCGCGTTTCTTCCGAGATATCCAGACTGTCCAAACCTTCGGCGTAGCCCTGAATGAGGGCCAGTGGCGTCTTTAGCTCGTGAGACACAGCTGAAATAAAGGCCTTGCGCATTTCTTCAATTTCGTTAGCCTTTTGGAGCTGTACTTCCAGCTCGTTATTGGCCTGCTTGAGTTCATTCAAAGCCGTATCAAGCTGCGTTGAGAGTTCATTCAAGCTGCGCCCGAGTTCGCCGATTTCATCGCTTCTGGTATCGGTCCACTTCTTGGAAAAATCCAAATGGGCCATCGCCACGGAGAGCTGCTTCAGCTTGAGGAGCGGCCGCGTCAGGCGGTTGGTACAGAAGATAGCGCCGATGATAGCAATGACCAGCCAAATGAGACTGCAAATGATGACGAACTGCTGCACCACTGCCACCGTCGCTTCCATAGGTTCCATAGGCTGCGTAACGATGACGTACGCGTCGTTACCACTGGGCCAAAGGATACTCATGAAACGGACATGATCTTCATCGCCATCGAAAAAGACGCGCCGCAGGTCTGACTGGGGCAGTTCTTCGCCGTTAAACAGCTTCCGCATGAGTTCAACATGACGGGGCGTCTTAAAATCCTCCGTTTTTGCCTCTTCCGACCGCTGCGGTGCTTCGGCAGTTACGACATTTTCCGAATCAAAATGAGGCTTGCCGACGACAGCCTTGCGGTCCGGCCGGGACGAATAGACGAGAGTCCCCTTATCGACGATGAAGACAGCCGCGCCGCCTTGCTGGCTGATCTGGTCGAATTCATCGACATAATTGGCTTCTCCCTTCTCGTAAAGGCTGGCTATGACCTGGGACATAGACACGAGGGTATCCTTTTTATAGTGGAAATAAAAAGGTGTAAAGCCCATGCCCACGGCAATCATGAGCAACAGGGAAAAAACGATGGTAAAGGCCGAGAGGATCAGGCAAATTTTCTTACGCAGGGAAAGTCGTATCATTTTTCTTCATAGCGATAGCCGTAGCCGCGCACAGTCTTGATGAGGCTGCCCTTGTCACCGAGCTTAATACGCAGGCGGTTAATATGCGTATCGACTGTACGCAGGTCCCCATAGTAGTCGTAGTTCCAAACCTTGTTCAAGATCTGACGGCGGCTGAGGGCCTTGCCGGCATTGATCATCAAGTAATTGAGCAGCTTGTATTCTGTCGGGCTGAGATCAACGTTGTTACCGTCAATGACTACCTGATGGGCATCGCGGTCAATGGCTACGCCTTCTGAAGCCGTATGCTGCTGCTCTTCTTCCTGCTGGACGCGCCGCAAGAGAGCCTTAATCTTGGCGACGAGAATCTTCGGGCTAAAGGGTTTCGTAATATATTCGTCTACCCCCAGGTCATAGGTAAAGAGCTGGTCGATTTCTTCGCCCTTAGCCGTGAGCATCATGATCGGCACTGTCGATTCACGGCGGATTTCACGACATACGGTCCAGCCGTCATAAATAGGCATCATGACATCCAGGAGAATCAGGTCGGGATGTTCTGAATGATATTTTTCCAGAGCTACCTTGCCATCAGCTGCTTCGATAATTTCGTAGCCCTCAGGCTTGAGAAAATCGATAACCAATTGCCGCATGAGCTCTTCATCATCGGCGATTAAAATTTTTTCCATAAATAACCTCCTTCTGCTTTGACCACCGCATTCCGTTCAGGCAATTCTTGAAGCCACGCGTTAAGCGGGCGGTTTTGGATCACGAGGTCAGGTGCTATGTCTTGCAGCGGCACGAGAACAAAGGCACGCTGCGTCAGATACGGGTGTGGTAATTGTAAATCAGGGCTGGCACAGATCACATCCGGACTGTACACCAGGTCTATATCAATCGTACGGGCGCCCCATTTTTCGTGGCGCTCACGGCCGCCGTGGGCTTCGATGGCCTGGCACAGGCGCAGCAGTGCTTCTGCCGTCAGCGATGTACGGACAGCGGCACAGGCATTGAGAAAGGGCGGCTGGTCTGTTTTCCCCCAGGGTGGCGTTTCATAGTACGGTGAAACGGCCGTAAGCGTCACCTCCGGTGCTTGCCGCAACTCATCTAAGGCCCGCGTCAAAGCCTGCACCTTATCACCGAGGTTCGTGCCCAAGCTGAGATATACAGTGATCATGACCGTTCCCGGCGAATGACGAAGAGCACATCGTCAAAATGACCATCAATAGGCGCCTGTGGCTTGTGGAGCGTCACTTCTACGGCCTGGACGAGGCTGTATTCAGCGAGAATCGCCCAGGCAATGACAGCAGCTACTTTTTCAATAAGCTTATACGGATCACCTTCGACGATTTTCTGGATCGTGCCGTATACAGCGCTGTAATCGACTGTTTCATTGATCGAATCTGTTTCTTCTGCACGGGACGCGTCAAATTCCAGTGTTACGTCTACAGAAAAAGGCTGTCCTTTCCGCGTTTCTTCCGGAAATACACCGTGATAGCCATAGAAATGTAAGCCTTTTAATACGATTTTATCCATAATTGTACCATCCTTATAGGGAAAATTTATCTGCCTGCCAGGACATCTGCCATGGCGCACATACGGGCAATGGGACGGACGTCGTGAACGCGCACGATGGCGCAGCCATCGAGGACACCGGCAACGCACGTAGCACCGGTACCTTCCATCCGTTCTGTTACGGGTAAATCAAGGACCTTGCCGATAAAGCCTTTGCGGCTCGTACCGAGGAGCAAGGGATACGGCAAAGCCGTCAATTCCTTCAAATGCTGTAAGACGTATATATTCTGCTCACACGTTTTGCCAAAGCCAATCCCCGGGTCGGTAATGATCTGTTCCGGCAGCACACCGGCAGCGGCCGCAATGGCTGCCGAACGGGCAAAAAAGGCTTTCATCTCTTCCATTATATCATTATAGTCCGTGCCAGCCTGATTGTGCATGACTACGACGGGCACACCGTGCTTGGCTGCTACGGCGGCCATCTGCCCCGGCTCTTGCGCATACTGGAGGCCCCAAATATCGTTCATCATATGAGCACCGGCTGTCATGGCATAATCTGCCGTTTCAGCCTTGTACGTGTCGACAGAAATGGGCACCGGGCAATGTTCCACCAATTTAGGCAAAATGACCTGAAGCCGTTCTATTTCTTCAGCTGCCGAAAGGGGCGTAAAGCCTGGCCGCGACGATTCGGCACCAATATCGATAATATCGGCCCCGTCCTCTACCATTTCTTCCATATGGCGCAAGGCCGCATCAATAGAATTCCATTTGCCGCCATCCGAAAAGGAATCGGGCGTAATATTGAGGATGCCCATGATGAGCGTTTTCTTGCCAACGATCAAGCGTTTTCCGTCAGACCAATGGTACTCGCGCATAAGATTAGTCATGATTTGCCCCCTTCATCAACAGCTTCCACGCTTCCCGTCCGGCTTCTGTACCTTCAGCCAGGCAGCCATAGGACGCCTGCGTGACAATATCCGAATCGCTCCCCTGCCGGTTGCGCATGGACAAACACAAATGTGTGCCCTGAACGATGACCAAGGCACCGTCTGCCTGCAGGCCTTCGGTTACAGCCTTGCAAATGTCAGCTGTAAAACGTTCCTGCAGCTGCGGCCGCCGGGCCAGGACATCGACGACTTCAGCAAAGTGACTGAAACCGGCAATTTTTCCCTCGTGCGGGCAATAGGCAATGGAAACAGTTCCAAAGAAAGGCAGGAGGTGATGCTCACAGATGGAATAAAACCGAATCTGACGCACGGCGACCAGACCATTCGACTCCGTTTCGATGAGACTGCCCCAGCGCGCCTTAGGATCCTCGCGGAGGCCTGAAAAAAACTGACCAAAGGCTTCAGCCACACGGTACGGTGTTTTTTCCATACCGAGAGCCGTCAGGTCCAGTCCCAAGGCTTCGAGAAAATCCTGCATGGCCTGTACGGCCTTTTGATTGACACCGGACGCGTGGTCCGGCGTATACTTTGTACTATCTGTCATGTCATACTTCCTTTTTGATCCGGCCTAAAAGCCGGTACTTTTTTAGAGCTCAATATAATACGTAGCGATAAAAATCAGACCGCCGACGATAATCATGACCGGGCTGGCATATTGCTGCAGCGTCGATTGTTCATGATACAAATATATTTCTTCCGGCCGTGACGGATTATAGCGCAAATCCACAGTATCGCCGGCTTCAAAACTCCATTCGCTGTTGCCAAAGGTATAGCGTGCCGTGTACTGCTCGTCGTGGACAGAAAAGCGCACGACCGGATAATACATATCGCCGCTCTTGTTCTTTTCTACGTCAAATTGCATAACTGTACCCGTAGCCGGTGCCGTGCAGTGACGTGTCAGGGCCCGCAGGCGCCAGCCGTGCCAAATGCCGACAGCAATAAAGAACACTCCGAGTACAGCAGGAACATAATAAAAGATAGACATGGAAAAACTCCTTTAGATAATATGGGAACGGGCAAGGCTGCGGCAGACAAAAAAGCCTACAGCAGCGCCTCCTAAACCTGTCACTACCTGGGGCCAGCTCATGATAAAGAGCAGCGTGTGCCGCATAGCCGGCGGAAAGGCTACGGCGGCAAAAAGTATATAAAAGCCCAGGAAAAGAGTGGCCGCCTTCCCCAGTGCTGCCACGCTGAAGCCAAGCAGACAGTGTTTGCGGCCCAGCCAGGCCAGGAACACATACACGCAGTTGCCCAGGGCTACAGGGACGACAAAGGGCAGGAAGGGCAGCATGCCTTCGATATAGGCAAAAAAAGGCGTCACACAAGCCGTGACAATACCGGCCCGCAGGTCTACGGCCAGGACAGCCGTAATCAGGCAGGCATTGACGAGGACGCCGATAAAGGCAAAGCTGAACTGCGGTGGCATGGGAATCCACAGGCGCAGGCTCTGCAAGATTAAGGTCAGGGCCACGATAATCCCTGTCCGCGTCAGGATACGCAGATTCGCTCCTTCCATAACAACCTCTCTACTCTACAGAAAATATGACAAATGTGTTACAATTAAAAACTGAAGTATCTATTATATTGTATCTATTGAGGTGCCAGATGTCAAAACGATTTATACATTCTATCAATTATATGCGCGGAATCTGCATGCTTGGCGTCATTGCCATTCACGTCGGTTCTGTGGCACTCCTCAACCCGACGCCCAATCTTGAGCTCGTGGCTGTTCTGGAAATCCTTTCCCGTTTTTCCGTGCCGACGTTTTTCTTTCTCTCGGCCTTTGGCATGTTCATGAGCCAGCCTATTGAAGGCCCCTTTGTCTACAAGGACTATTTGAAGCGCCGCCTGCGTACAGTCCTCGTACCGTACGTGGCCTGGTCTCTGTTTTACATGACCTATAGCTCTATTCTCAGCCATAACACCAGTATTTTCCAGCCCCTTGCCTTTATACGTACCCTCTGGTATGGCCTGGCCATGTATCACATCTATTTTCTCGTCATTCTCCTTTGGTTCTATTTTCTCATGCCCTTGTGGCGCATCATGCTGAAATACATGAACCGCCAGCCCTGGTTCTGGTTTACGCTGCTCTTTGCCGGTAACGTAGTCTTCAACTTCTACTCGAGCTACGTCTGGGATTTCCATTCAGCCAATCCGTTCCTGCAGGATGCCTTTACGTACCGCCTGAACTACGTCGTCCTGCACTATCTCTTCATCTTCCTCTTCGGCGCTTTTACAGCAGAACACTTCCAGGCAACGTGCAACTGGCTGTCCCGGCACGGGCTTCTGGTCAATAGCTTTCAGGCTCTGACGACAGCAGGCATGCTCATGGCCTATTACGGCATCATGGCTACGCTTCACTACGATGCCTTATCTGCCGTCTTTACGATCCATCAGCTGAGCCCTATCGGTATGGCCTACACCCTGTCGACGATTCTCTACCTTCTCTATTGGCTCGAATGTCACCGCGTACCGCCGTTCCTGCACCGGTTCTTCTCCCTTCTGGGCGACTACTCGTATCCCATTTATCTCGTACATCCCCTCTTTTTGAGCTTCCTCACGTGGTCTGCAGCTCACTTCCATATTTACCTGAGAAGCCTCTACATCATTGCCATTTACATTGCAGTCACCTGTCTGGCTACGGCATTCTCGGCCATCATTACGTGGCTGCCCCTGCCAAAGTGGCTCGACATCTGCCTCAAAGGGAAATAATACAATCCCCAATGTAAAATCACCGTCCTATGCAGGTATTAGTAATTCTGCATAGAACGGTGATTTTTATTACTTTTCACTGTTTTTTCATTTCGTAGCGCAGACAATCAAGACAATCGAGCTTGCGTTGTTCTGTATGGATTCGCTGTACCAGCTGCCGGCGTTGTGTATCAATGAGCTGCAACAGCTCAGCCTGATGTTCACCGGGGGCATGGCTAAGATGCAAATACGTACAAATATCCCTGTCAGAAAAGCCCAGGTCTACGAGAGTTGCCACGAGGCTCAGTTCCTCAATTTCCACGTCCGTATAAGGGCCTGTCCGGCTTTTACGGCAACAGGCCTCGTATTTCCGTACAATATCCGGAGAAATATTGTAGTTTTTACTTAGCTTTGCTTGGTTCAAATTGTGTGACATAGGTTTGGAATACCTCCCCTGCGTGTTTCATGTTGTCGAGACCTTGAGACACATGACCTAAAGGAATAAGATCGTCTGAGGCTGCTTCGTCGGCCAAAAATACGACCAGTTCGTTTTTAGCCGTATCGAAGGCTACGTCACCGGCAACAGGATTCATGCCCTTATTGCTTTCGCGCTGAAACACCGTAGCCGGCAGGCCTGGCAGAACCAAGCGATTGCCCTGATGCTGCAGCTGGACGACAAAAGGCCGCCGTTCCGCTACTTCAAGTGCAGCTTCTGTATCATACAATTCCAGTTTTGCCTGACCGCCTGGAAACGAAAGGCCTGCCTGTAACGGCGTTTCTTCCATGCTATATTGGTTCATACTGTAGACTGATGCTGCGGAGCTGCACACGGTCCAGGGATTCAAGAGACGATGAACGTACGATGAAACGATGACTGCCAGGATAGCTGCTATGGCTACGTAGAGCCAGCGTATAGGATGGTGCTGAAATAAGAAGCCCATGGGATTTCCTCCTTAAAGACTAGCGCCCAGCTTATAGGCCTGGTCGGGAAATTCAGATTTTTCAATCAGTGAACGGGCACCGCAGCCAATGGCCAGGACCTTGCCCATATCGGTCCAGCCCATATAGCGGACGAGTGTATCGTAGTGATCAACCAGAGCGTTCATGGTCCAGTCGGCACTATTGTAGGCCGTAGCCATGAGGACTGATTTCTTGCCCGTGAGATGTCCCGTGCGGGAATAAAAACGATCGACAATGGTCTTTAGCTGTGCCGACATACCATAATAATATAATGGCGTAATAAGGGCAATCATGTCCATATCGAGCAGATGGGGCATGAGCTTTTGCTGGATCGCATCATTATAGATGCAGTCGCCATCCATGCCGCAATGATCGCAGCCAATACAGGGATGAATATCTTCAAAAGCCGCATTAAAGCGGAATACATCGTGGCCTGCTGATTTAGCCCCTTCAATAAACTTATCGGCCAGCAAAAACGACGTGCCATGATCGTGAGGGCTCCCCGTTACTACGACAATTTTCATTTTCTTTCCTCCTCCAATCGCAGCTGCCGCCGACGTACCACCCTGAGAAAGGATCGTACCGCAACCGCTTAAAAACAAAGTCATCATACCGAGTCCGGATAGCTTTAAAAACTCGCGTCTGTCCATCTAAATCGCCTCTTTCTCCGTCACCTTTACGCGCCAAAATATTCTTTCGTCTGCCGCATGCGCGCCCGGATTTGTACGTGGAAGGGACAGCGCGGTTCGCACTGGCCGCATTGGATACAGTCACCGGCCTTACGGGACTGGCGCATATAATGATCCTTCGCCAGGGCATCACCAGCCTGGGCCAGATCGTAAAACTTATTCGTTGCCGCAATATCGATGGCCCGCACACAGGGCTGGCAGTGGCCGCAATAAATGCAAACGCCGTCCATGTCCTTGACCTGTGATTTAAGGATATCCGAATAGCTCCGTTCTTCCGGCGTAGCTGCATAATAGAGGGCCACGCTTTTGAGGTCCATGAGGTTGCGCACGCCGGGGATGACGGAAATAACCGCCGGCCTGTCGAGACAGTACTGGATACACTGGACAGGCGTCATCGCTTTGCCAAAGGGCGACGAACCGGCAGAAAGGAGACGGCCGCCGCCGTAGGCCTTCATGACCGTAATGCCGACACCCATTTGCTGGGTCCGTTCGTAGAGCTTCTTGCGGTCTGCGTCGAGGGTCATGCCGCCGCCGGAGGAAACGAAATCGTACGACGGGTTGATGCTGAACATGTAGACGTCCATGAGGCCCGTATCGAGAAAGCGGTTAGCCATTTCTACAGAATGAGAGGAAAAACCGATATTGCGGATAATGCCTTCCTGTTTCAGCTTCTGGGCGTAATCGAGAAGGCCATTATTGAGCATGTCATCGTAATCCTTGCCTTCGTCGACATAGTGAATGAAACCGATGTCGCTGTAATCGGTCTGGAAGGTCTTCAGCTGTGTTTCAAAGCCTTCCTTGACCTTGGCAAAATCACGGGTCCGCGTATAGGTACCACCGGGATAGGTCGCACCGATATGCATCTGCGTGATAAAAGACTGACGCCGCCCCTTCATGGCCTTGCCCATGAGCTCTGCCGAGGCAAAGTTCGACATGACCGTATCGACGAGATTAATGCCCTTATCTGCAGCATAATCAAATATGCGCTGGATTTCGTCGCCATCCGCTTCGTGAATGGCACTGGCACCGATGCCAATGGTGCTGACCTTCGTGTTGCTGTGAGGAATAATCCTGTATTGTACGTCCCCCGTGTCGGCAATACTGGTTATTCTTTGTTCGTTAAAGGCTTCACGCCGCGACTTGAGACCACACCCGGAAAGGGCCAGTCCGGCCGCACCTAAACCGGCAATTTTCAGAAAGTTTCTTCTATTCATGGTCTGCATCCCCCTCTTTGTGCTTCTTCTTGTAAAATGCCGTGGCTCCCATCCAGGCCACAGCCGCTATGGCAATGACACAGCCACCGCCGCAGGTACCACAAATACCGTTACACAGTGGTGCCGCGCCGGATGCTGTCTCTGCAGCACTGCTCAAAAAAGCCGTTCCTGCCGCGCCAGAACTGGCGAGCATGGTAAACTTTTTCATTTTACTTCACCTCTCCCGTAGGAAATGGCATTGGCCGGACATGTATGCTGGCATTCCTGGCAGAGGATGCAGCGATGCCGGTCGAGCTTCAGGGCATAATCTGTCAGAGTCAGGCAGCTCATGGGACAGACCTTGGTACAGCGGCCGCAGTGAACGCACGACGGCTGGCCCACGCGCAAACGCCACGTCCACGGTATATGCACGCCTAAAACATGGACCAGATTGCTGCAGGCACCAACGGGACAGAGGAAATTACAGAAGCCCCGGCCGCCTTGCGTAAAGATGCCCATGATGAAGAACCAAACCAAAAAGGTCAGAATAAGGGAAATAGAATAAACCGGCAAATGACCTGTCGTTACTGTCTGGACGAAGAGATCGAAGACGTAGAAATTGCAATATGAGCAATGTTCGCTAATACCGACGACACCGGCCAGGAGAAAGCCTGCAAAGAAACCGTACCGGATAGGTGTGGCTGGAATGTGTTTAGGCCAGTCAATCTTGAAGCGGTCCGGCACGAGACGGGACAAATATTCCGGCAGTGCTCCGGCCGGACAGAGTTTGCCGCAAAAGAGCGGCCCAAAGAAAAACGACACGACGAGTAAAAGGCCGAAGGCGATGAGTGACACCGGACCGGCTTCGCCCATATTGCCCAGGAGCAAATCATGGAGCGGAATGCGGAAGCACGGTTCATGAATGCTGTAAAGCTGCGTCGGCGTAATGAAAAGGTCGATAAAACGGGCAAAACCGTCAAAAGGTGCATAAAAAAAGCATAAAGCCAATGACGTAGCCTGCAAGCCGCAACGAGCGATAGCGGACAATATCCTTTGAAATCTTAGCCATGGTGGCTCACGGCCCCCTTCTGTTCCTGAGCTTCCGGTTCCTGCGGTGCTTCTACCCCATTGAGAGCGCTGCGAAAATCGTGGACACTCTTCCCCAGGGCCTTGCCCAGACCGGCGATCTTGCCGGGTCCAAAAACGACGAGGGCGATCAAAAGGACCAAGCCCCATTCTTCCATACCAAAACGTCCCATACTGTATTCCCCCTCTTACTTTGTAAAACTAATACCCGCATGGAAATAGACAGAAAATTTAGTTTTTTCTCAGCCTATTATTTTCCATAGTTATAGTATAGGAGAAATATATCCTTAAATCTAATGCTTATATTTTATCTTTATGTATGCCTCGGGCGTATTTCTTTATTATGCAGGTGTGGAAGTAAGCATGATAGGCATAGGTTCACCCCTATCCCCGGTTTGCAGTACTTTTGCAGGCATCACGTTTACGAGACGTTTCGTTCCGCCTCCATCCCTCGTTGTTTACGCAACGAGTACGTTCTCCCCAGAGAAAGCAAAACACTTCTCCCAATGTCCTCAGGAGAAGTGTTTTTCATCATGCCTTCTTATTTCTTGTTTTTTTCGGCCATTACTTTCTGGAGTACTGCGTCAGCCATACGGGCCCGGGCCTTGATGACGTTGTTGCCATTTTTGACCGATTCGGGATAGAAGTTGCTCTTGTATTTACTCTTCTTGGTCTTAGTAATCATTTCCTTGAGCTGAATGGTCTGTTCATCCACGTTGTAGACGTACGTGCAATAGTCCGTCGTGTCACCGGCCTGTTCTACCGTTTCAAAGGTCAGGGTTTCCATGCCTGCCGGATAGGACAGCTTTGCCGTGCTCATGTCAATGGTCGTGAACTGGTTGTACTGCCAGACTTCTTCTTTTGCAAAGGCCGTCACAGAAACAGCCAGGGTTAAGGCCAATACGGCCAGAATTTTTTTTGCCTTCAAAAAGTACACCGCCTTTTCAAATATAGTAAACCTAGATGTCCCCTATTATACCATAATTCAGCCGCTTGCGGTTAGTCCTTTTTCTCTATCTCACCATGCGTATCTGCAGAAAGACCGGCTATATAGTCTTTGAAAAAATCCTGGAAGAGGTGTACGGGCTTAGCTACAAACTGGTTCTTGCACCAAACAAAAAAGCCACTGTCTTTCATATCCGGTTCAAGGGGACAGAGATGAAATTCGTCCGGCACCGTTTCCAGCATGAACGTAAGCACCTTGCCGACGCCTGCCCGGACGAGATAGCCCATATTGTGGACGGAGAGGTTCACATGGCCTCGGATGCGAATCGTTCCTGCATACGGACCGAGCCAGTTTTCTACGTCATTACGTACAGAAGGCCGCATGGGAATAATAATATCCTGGCCAGACAGGTCTTTCGGATGGATGCAGGGCAGTTTGGCTAAGGGATCATCTCTGCGCATGAACAGGCACCAGCCGTCCCGTTTAGGCAGCTGCACAAAATGGTATGTGCTAATATCGACCGGGTCAGCGACGAGACCGAAATCGAGAAAACCCTGTTCCAGTTTTTCCTTTACGTCATCGGCAATGGCCGTGTAAACAGAAAAGGTGACGTCCGGATAGCGTTTTTGGAAGGCTGCTATGCCTTGGGCCAGATATTCCATATTGGCCGTTTCGCCTGCGCCGATAGAAATATTTCCTGCCACATCCGTATCAGCATGAGCCATTTCTTCTACGGTCTTACACGTAAGCTCTATGATTTCCTGGGCGCGGCGGCGTAAAAGCATGCCTGAGTCAGTCAGTGTAATGTGATGGCTGCCGCGTTCGAAGAGGGTCACGCCCAGTTCTTCCTCAAGGGCTGCCATTTGCCTGGATAGCGTCGGCTGTGTAATGTGCAGGACATCGGCAGCGTGCGTAATGTTTTCTTCCCTGGCGACGGTGAGAAAATACTTTAGCGTCCGTAATTCCATAGTTTCCCCTCCAAAAAGGGCACTCCTCCCAGATTCTGGAAGAAGTGCCGTTACTTCTTAATGTTTTTCTTTTTTGGCCAGTACCTTTTGCAGGACATCGTCTGCCATGCGCGCCCGGGCCTTGATGACGTTATTGCCGTTCTTGACCGATTCCGGATAGAAGCTGCTCTTGTACTTGCTCTTTTTTGTACGCGTTACCATTTCCTTGAGCTGAATGGTCTGTTCATCCACATTATAGACGTACGTGCAGTAATCCGTCGTTTCACCGGCTTTTTCTATCGTTTCAAAGGTAAGTGTCTGCATACCTGCCGGATAGGAAAGCTTAGCCGAATTCATATCGATCGTCGTAAACTGATTATATTGCCACAGGTCGTCCTTGGCAAAGGCCGTTACAGAAACGGCCAGGGACAGCAAGAGTGCTGCCAGTATCTTTTTTGTTTTCAAAAGAAACACCGCCTTTTCTCTTCCTATGTACTATATGATAAGCCTATAAGAGTTATTATACCATATTTTTAGAAAACAGGAGACACTTAGCCGCGATTGTTGATTTTTTCCGGATAGAGATCGTGCTGGGACAGGCGCTGCCAGGCCACTTCCTGCCATGGTGTGCCGGGTTTGCCGTAGTTGCAGTACGGATCGATACTGATGCCGCCGCGGGGCAGGAATTTCCCCCACACTTCAATGTACTTCGGATCCATCAGCTTTACCAGGTCATCCATAATGACGTTGACACAATCTTCATGGAAATCGCCGTGGTTGCGGAAGCTAAAGAGATAAAGCTTAAGGGACTTACTTTCTACCATGCGTTCACCCGGTACATAGGAAATGTAGATAGTGGCATAATCCGGCTGGCCCGTCATCGGGCACAGGCTGGTAAATTCCGGGCAGTTGAATTTGACGAAATAGTCCCGGTCGGGATGCTTATTGACGAAGGTTTCCAAAAGACCCGGGTCGTAATCCTGACCATATACTGTATGCTGGCTGCCCAGTTCCGTAATTCCTTGTAATTCTTCTTTTGTTCTGCTCATGTTTGCCTCCTACAAAAAAAGTTTGATGCACCGTGTGGCACATCAAACTCTGCGTACAACCTAACTTACCAAACAACCTTGCCCAGGACGTGATCGATAGGGACAGGACCGATGAACCGGCTGTCACTACTGTGGTTACGATTATCGCCCATGCAATAGACATAGCCTTCCGGTACTTTGACTTCACCGGCACGGCTGTAGTCCATAGGACCGTTGATGTACGGTTCATCCAGGGCTTTGCCATTACGCCAAACCTTGCCGTCGTGGAAGGCCAGCGTATCACCAGGCAGACCGATGACGCGTTTGACCCAGACGTTCTTCGTCTGGAAGCGGGAGCTAAAGATGGCCAGGTAATTGTCCATCGGTTCCGACAGGTCATCCAGCCACGTACGAGGATAGTTGACACGGCTGTCAATAATGACGATATCGCCATAATTCGGCGTTTCCCCGAGGACATGACCAATCTTGGAAACGACGAGGTATTCCCCATTATGCAGCGTCGGTACCATAGATTCACCGGAAACCCGGGTCGGCTGAACGACAAATATATGGATCAGCGTGGCGATAGCCAAGGCAATGACGATGGCATACACCCATTCAAGTGCTTCATGCATTACGGTTTTCACAGTTAATTTCCTCCTTGCGTACTCATTTATTGTAACAAAGTGAACCCCATAAAGCAAGAAATATTTATACGCCTACGTGACGCAAAGCCGCTAAAAGGGGCTGCAAATGTTTCTCCCCTACGACGCGGATACCGGCAGCCTTGAGCCGTGCCGCCGTAACACCATCGCCAGCCGTAAGGGTGCGGCTAAAGGTACCATCATAGATTTCGCCACTGCCACAGGACGGGCTCTTTTCCTTGAGGACCGCCCATGTACAGCTGTAGAGACGGGCCAGGCGCAAAGCCTGGTCAGCACCGCGTTCATACGCTTCCGTTACATCTGCTCCCGTTTCCGTAACGACGCGGTCGCCCTGCTGTTCCGATGCCGGCCGCGGCGTAGGCAGACCGCCACCTTGTTCCGGACAAAAGGGAATAAGCGTGACATCCGGCATATGCCACAAATTCTCAATGGCTGCATAGGTTTTACTCTGGCCGTCGTAGCGGCACGCCTGCCCTAACAGACAGGCACTGATCAAAATATACTTCATAGGAATAGCTCCTTTTTGTTATATATTTCACTTTATGAAATAAAAAACCGCATATCAAATTTCATAAATCAGAATTAAATTCATCTATATGAAATTATTTTACGTGCTTTTTACGTCGAATGAAAGAGATAAAATATGTAATAATTGGCAATCATACGTATTTTTGAGAAGCCAGTTCTCATCTCGAGAATTATTAAAATAAGATTAATTACCGCATTGTGAAATTGCAAATTCAATTGCCACATACTATAATTGGAAACGCAAAAGATACTACATAGTAATCTTATTGGAAGGGGTTCTTACTCATGGCAGAAAAGAAACAACGCAACACAGCAGAATTACTCGTCGAATGTTTAGAAGAAGAAGGCGTTCATTATATTTTCGGTATTCCCGGCGAAGAAAACCTCGCCATTATGGAAGCCCTGAAGCATTCTAAAATCGAATTCATCACCGTCCGGCACGAACAAGGTGCTGCCTTCATGGCTGACGTCTACGGCCGTCTGACAGGTCACGCCGGCGTCTGCATGGCTACCCTCGGGCCTGGGGCTACAAACCTCATTACAGGTGTTGCCGATGCGGACTGCGACGGCGCACCGCTGGTCGCCATTTCCGGTCAGGTAGGCACCGACAAGATGCATATTACAGCCCATCAGTATTTGGACCTGCGCTCCATGTTTGAACCGATTACGCGCCGGGCCTATACCGTCGTCCGTCCGGACACGATGGCCGAAATTACGCGTCTGGCCTTCAAATACGCCGAACGGGAAAAACCGGGCGCAACCTTCATCGATTTGCCCGTCAACATTAGCCATATGCCTGTTGGCGACGATGAAAAGCCCTTGCGTCACAAGACCATCCGCTGCGAAACAGCGCTGGAAGACCAGATTGAAGCAGCCGCAGCCATGATCTCCTACGCCAAGAATCCGATCATCCTGGCCGGCAGCAGCGTCATCCGCAGCCATGCGTCGAAGCAGCTCACAGCCTTTGCCAAAAAGCTCAAGCTCCCAGTCGTCAACACGATGATGGCCAAGGGCGCTATTCCTTACGACGATCCGTATTCCATGTGGACTGTCGGTATTCCGATGGATGACTACCAGACGAAAATGCTCGAAAAAGCCAGCCTGGTCATTACCATCGGTTACGATATTATCGAATACGCACCGGCCAAATGGCATCTGAACAACGCCGATATTATTCATATTGATTCCATGCCTGCCGATATCAACAAAAACTACCAGCCGCAGGTCGAAGTCGTCGGCTCCATTCCGAACTCCCTCGAACGGATCATGGAAAAAGCAGCCCGCCTGCAGGAACCAAAGTACTATTTGGAAATGCGCAAAAAGATGGTGGCTGAACACGAAAGCTACGCCAACGACATGTCCTTCCCGGTAAAACCGCAGAAGGCCCTCATCGACTGCCGCAGCGTCATGGGCCCGGACGACATCGTCATTTCCGACGTCGGTGCCAACAAGGTTTGGGTAGCCCGCCATTACAACTGCTACAAGCCGAACACATGCATCATTTCCAACGGCTTTGCCACTATGGGCATTGCCGTCCCCGGTGCTATTTCCGCTAAGCTCATCCATCCGGACCGCAAGGTTCTCGCCATCACCGGCGACGCAGGCTTCCTCATGAACTGCCAGGAAATGGAAACAGCCCACCGTCTGGGCACGAATTTCGTAACCCTTATCTTCAACGACTGCAGCTACGGCCTCATCAAATGGAAGCAGGATATGCAGTACGGCCACCACGAATACGTTGATTTCACCAATCCGGACTTCGTCAAGCTCGCCGAAAGCATGGGCGCTATTGGCTACCGCATCAAGAAGACGGAAGACCTCCTGCCGACACTGGAAAAAGCCTTTAAGCAGGACAAGCCGGTCATCATCGACTGCCCCATCGACTACGCCGAAAACATGAAGCTCGTCGCCCACTTAGAAAAAATCATGAAAGAAGAAAACTAACTACAGATCTGATCTGATAAAAAAGATGCCGTCAGCGCGGCATCTTTTTTGCATGTTCAAGCATATCTGTGACGGTATCCAAGAGATTTTCACCATCGCCATTGTGGGCAAAGACAACGGCTATTTCTACAGCATTGCCATGAACCCAGCTGATGACGCGGACCGTTTCTGTAAAATAAGCCTGATTGACGATGAACTGATCAGCCAACGTGGCTTCGTAAAACTTCGTTCCCTTAACCGTCTTGGCGGTAAAGGGTTTTACAACGGACCAGCCTGCAGGCAGCATCGTTATGAGGCGGTTATTGGCGTGGCTCATGAGCGTTGCCGCGTCAGGCTTATCACCAATATCCCGGAGGTACGCATTTTCCGTGGACCGTCCCTGAAGCGCCGATTCAACCTGCCACAGGTTGACGCTGTAGCGCAGGACATAGCCGTACTGGAACATGCCCTGGTCGATTTGCACGACTTGCCAGCTTACAGGCTCTACGGGATAAATCTGTTCCAGCATACGCGTTACGTCATTGCCGTAGCGCTGGGCCGTAAGCATTTCCTGTGTGCCCTGGTTCATTTGCAGATCCGTCGGCACTGTAATTATGCCCCAATTGGCAAACGGCGTTTCTACGCCCTTATCTTTATCCTTGGCCAAAACGGGCAGGCTGAGTGCCGCCATGAGAGCCAAGGTTACCATACAAACTACCTTCTTCTTCAAGGAAAAAGTCTCCCTTCCTATACCTGTAATTTATTGCATAATCTTGCGCGGCCCCCGGTCGAAAAAGATATTTTTCGACGATACAGAAAGGGCAATGCCGAAAATATTCGTCACCTTGTCGCCCAGGCTGTGCAGGCGCATGGCTGCCTTGCCAATGGAATAGAAAATACGCGAATCAATGTTCTGGGACGAAGCCAGCGATACAGCAGAGCCCAAGGCAATGCCCAAGTCGGCAATGGTAAAGATGCAGCGGCCGCCAGCCACGCGGTTGGCAGCGCAGTCGGTAAAGCCGCAAATCCCGCAGTGAGGCATGCCAAGCGGGCTGTCTGGTACACCTACGAGGATGACCAGGGCGCTGTTGCGGACATTTTCCGAATCACGTTTGAAAAATTCCAGGCCTGTTTCGGCGTTGATTTTCATCATTTCATCAGCCAGACAGTCCTTATCACTCCCGGTAAGGGCCATGGTTTTTACCTTGTCCATGCCGCAGCCCTTCGGTGCCGTATGAATGGCTGCCATCATTTGTTTGGCTGTACTCAGTATGGCTTGTTCTTCTGCTTCTTCTGCTGTAATAATCATAGTATGCCTCCTACTGCGCTAAGGGCGCTGGCAATGACGTCGTCCATATCATAATACTTATATTCTGCCAGACGGCCGCCAAAGAGGACGCCCGTTTCCCCGGCGGCCAGCTTTTGATACTGGGCGTAGAGGGCCTGGTTCTGTTCGTTGTTGACGGGATAGTACGCTTCCTCACCGGGCTGCCAGTCTGCCGGGTATTCCTTCGTCACATAGGTTACAGGCTGCGTGCCAAATTCGAAGTGCTTGTGTTCGATGATCCGCGTATACGGCGTTTCCCGGTCCGTGTAGTTCATAACGGCTACGCCTTGGTGATTTTCTTCTTCCAGGCGCTTTGTTTCAAAGCGCAGGCCCCGATATTCCAGGCGGCCCAGCTGATAACCAAAGTATTCATCAATAGGGCCGGTATAGACGATGGTTTTAGCCATGGCGGCATACGCATCCCGGTCTTTTAAGAAATCGACACCGGTCCGTACTTCAATACCCTCTAAAAGGGCCTCGATGAGAACGTTGTAGCCGCCCATAGGAATGCCCTGATAGCGGTCGTTAAAGTAGTTGTTGTCGAAGGTATAGCGCACGGGCAGACGCTTGATGATGAAGGGTGGCAGGTCTGTACAGCTGCGGCCCCACTGTTTTTCCGTGTAGCCCTTGATGAGCTTCGTATAAATGTCCGTCCCGATGAGGGAAATGGCCTGTTCTTCCAGGTTTTTCGGCTCTGTAATGCCGGCGGCTTCACGCTGGGCAGCAATTTTGGCAGCTGCTTCAGCCGGCGTGACGATGCCCCACATCTTGGCAAAGGTATTCATATTAAAGGGCAGATTGTAGAGTTCGCCCTTATAGTTGGCTACAGGCGAATTGACGTAATTATTGAATTCTACAAACCGGTTGACGTAATCCCAGACGTTCTTGTCCGACGTATGGAAAATATGGGCACCGTACGTGTGAATATGGATGCCTTCCTTTTCCTCACAATAGACGTTGCCGCCTACATGGGGCCGCCGTTCGAGAACCAGGCAGGATTTGCCGGCTTGTTTCATTTCATGGGCAAAAACAGCGCCAAAAAGGCCGCTGCCAACGATGAGATAATCATACATAGTAGTAACACTCCTCTATTCGTTCGCTCGGGCATGTTTCATTGCCCGTTATACGCTTTATTATACACCATATTCTATATACTAGCCCACCTGGAAAGAGCGGTCAATTTTTTTTGCTAATCTTTATCCATCGTTGTTCTTGCAACAGATTATTTTTCTTTCTTATCGTAGAATATAGTCATGAACAGAGATACCCACTGCAGAGATGCAGGTTGCATAGAAGGAGGCATGCCTCATGATTACCAAAGAAAATACCTTTGCTGACGTTGTCAAACAATATCCCCAGACGATTCGTCTGCTGAATGATTTACACCTCGATTATTGCTGCGGCGGCGATCATACCCTGGCCCAGGGCGTCGTCGGTAAGGACGTCAATCTCGATGAGCTTCTGACACAGCTCAACGCTATTGCTGAAAAGGCCCAGAACCAAGACGGGTCTGCCGTTGCCTCTATCGACGATTTCAAAAGCCTCTCCATTTTGGACATGCTCGATAGTCTCGAACAGACTCATCACGTAACAGAACGGGAACAGATGGCATCTGTAGAACAGCTCCTCAACAAGATCCTCATCGTCCATTATCCCCATCACGGCGAACTCCTGACAAAGCTGCACAGCCTCTACGCCCACCTCAAGGCCGAACTGGAAGAACACTTTGCCAAGGAAGAACGCCTTGTCTTCCCCCTCATGCGGGCTAATATGCCACCGGACCAGGCAACCATTGCGTACGTAAAAACACTGGAAAACGAACACTCCGCTGCAGGCGACATCATCAAGGAAATTCAGGCTCTGACCGATAATTTCACTTTGCCGGAAGACGCATGTCTTACGTACACACAGACATACAAGGAAATGGAAGCCCTCTTTGACGATATCTTCATTCACATCTTCAAAGAAAATTCCATTCTCTTCCCGGAATACGAAGAATTAACGTGATACCACTCTACCCCTCTACTACTATATAGGTCATCCGGAAAAGAGGCTGCTATCTTCCCCTATTTGGCAGCCTCTTTTTCGTGCGCCTTGACAAATAGTACTGGATAGTACTATTGTTGAAAGTATAATAAAACCTGAAGGAGGAGTATAATGAATAAGAAATGGATTACCAGCCTCATCTTGTCAGGCTGCTTACTCGCAGGAGGGAGTGCCTTTGCCATGGAACCTATACATGTCGATGCTGCAACGGCCAATATGCCGGATAAAGTACAGAGCCAGCGGCTGAAAGTAAACGTCGTCACGCCAGAAATCAAGGAAATTTCCAATGTCGTCTACGAACAGGTCCCGGCCCGGGGCTTTGAAAACGTAGCTATGAAAATGGATATTCTGAAACCACAGTCTAAGACACCCTTGCCGGCCATCGTTTACGTCACAGGTGGCGGTTTCATCAATGCCAACAAAGACAACGGCTTACAGCTGCGCATGCACCTGGCTGAAGCAGGCTACGTCGTAGCCTCTATCGAATACCGTGTAGCACCGACGGCTACATTCCCGCAGCCGCTTGAAGATGTGAAAGCCTCGATCCGCTACCTGCGGGCTAATGCCAAGAAGTTCAATATCGACCCGGACCGCATCGGTATCGTCGGCGGCAGTGCCGGCGGCTACCTCAGTGCCATGGCCGGTACGACAAGCGGCACGACGACCTTCGATACAGGCGACAACCTCGACCAGCCGAGCAGCGTCAAAGCAGCCGTTGACCTCTATGGCCTGTCGGACCTGACCCGCATCGGTGACGACTACTCACCAGAAGTCCAAAAATCCCATGAATCAGCAGGCGCCACAGAAGCCCTCTGGGTCAACGGCTCCCCCGTCTTCGGTGGCCGTGACGGCGGCATCAATGCCGACCCGGCAGCAGCCAAGGCAGCCAACCCAATCACGTACATCGGCAAAAACAGTGCGCCAATGCTCCTCATGCACGGCACAGGCGACTACATCGTCTCACCCAGCCAGACAGACCTCCTCTTCCAAGCCCTGCAAAAAGCAGACATCCCGTCGGCCCGGTACCTCGTTGAAGGCGCAGCCCACGGCGGCATCTATTGGAACCAGGCAGAAGTACTAAACGTCATTACCAATTTCTTCAATAAATATCTTAAGTGATACGAAATACGATAGAATAGCAAAACGGAGGCTCTATAATAAAAGTTGGGGACTCGTGGACAATCTCTTCCACGAGTCCCCATTTTTTGATATAAAATGGACATATCCATTTTACTTCAATTCAACCACCATGAAGAACCGAAAGGAGAAACAGATATGTTCACGTATTATTTTATCGAAAAAGACTTAAATTGAGAAGAGAATTCTATCAAATCTGTGGAAAAAGTAGACGGCGTGTTGCATGTATACGCTAAATTTAAACCTGCTTCTGTTGCCTGCCTGTTCTGCCACCATAAAAAAGTATACAGCAAGGGATATTATGATCAAAACGTGCTGGCAGGGGATTGGAATGCTGCAGCGGTTGTTGCTCATAGCCACAAAAGACGCTATCAATGCCCCCAACTTTTGACAAAGAGCCAAAAAATATGCTTGTCCCCTATTCTTTCGTTCTTCACAGGGACAAGCATATGTCTGTTTACTTCGTTGCAATGCCGCGTACGGTTATTTTCATCACGTCGACAGACATGCCGGTCATGTATTCTATGTCGTGCTGGACTTGGTCTTTGATGGTGCGCATGAGTTGTTTCAGGCTTTCGCCGTAGTAGACGGTGATGGTCAGGATGATGGCCAGGCCGTTGTGATCGGTTTCGTAGTTTTTGGCTACTTTGACGCGGTTTACGCGGGCTATGCCTTTGATTTGGCTTAGGCAGTGGCGTACGATGGCAAAGAGGACGTCGTCGGAGAAGACGAGTTTGCCGTAGTAGCTGAAGACGGGGCGGACGACGAATTGTTCTACGTCGCCTTCTTTTTTGCCGCCTTTGCCGCGCAGGAGGGTCCGGATGGGGTCTAAGAGGTAGCCGTGGAAGTGGGATTTCAGTTCCATCGTCGGCACGGGAATGATGTGTTTGCCTTCTTTGTTGCGGATTTCCCGGGCCTTGGCGATTTCTGCTGCGGACGAGACGTCTTCGATGTGAATGAACTGGCTTGCTTCCGGCAGGTGCAGGGCTTCGCAGATGCGGTGAATCATGTGCTTGGACGTGCCCAAAATGAGGAGCTGGTCCGGTGCAATCTTTGCTAAGGCCTGCCGTACGGAGGCGGCGTGGTCGGGATAGAAAAAGATAGCCCGGCGCACGGCCTGCATGCGGTTGTTTTCTTCCTTGGCTGAGTGGCCGACGACGATCTTATTGTGGTAAATAAGGAGGCCGTCATCGATGATACAGTCGATATTATAATCGTGGGCAACGACTAAGGCGTGGTGGCTTTTGCCGGTGCCGCTGGGACCGATAAAACCGATACATTTCATAAAATCCCCTTCTTTTTTCCTAAGGCCAGGAACTCTGCTACCTGTTGTTCCTGGACAGAAAAGAGACCGAGCGTTTCAGGGAAACGGCCTGATACGCCGTGGAAGTCGGAACCGCCGCTGATGAGCCAGTGGTGCTTGTGGGCCAGGGCGAGGAATTCATCGAACCGGCCGCGGTTGTTGGGATGAAATACTTCGATGCCGTCAAAGGGATGGGCCAAAACCTGGCTGAGCGTATGCTTGAGGAGGCCGGGATGGGCCAGGACGGCAACGCCACCGGCGGCGTGAATGAGGCCGATGCATTCGTCAATGGACCAGCGTTTGTAGGGTACGTAGACGGGGCCGCCGCGATACAAGAGCGTGTCGAAGGCAGTCTTTACGTCAGGGCAATAGCCGCCGTCGACGAGCATGCGGGCAATGTGGGGCCGGCCTACGGTGCCGCCTTTGTCGAGGAGGTCTTCTACCGATTTGCGGTCCAGGTTGTAGCCCCGTTCAATGCATTTATCGACGATTTCCAAGGCCCGATGGAGGCGTTTTTTGCGAAACTGGCGGCAATAGTCCGTCAGTTCCGGGCTGTGCGGGTCGATGTAATAGCCCAGCACATGGACATCCTCGTCTTCACATTCACTGCTCATTTCTATGGCCTTGATAATCGTAAGGCCCGGCGCAAAGTCATGACCGCTGTAGGCAGCCGTCGTGTCGTGATCCGAAATAGCAATGATATCGAGGCCGGCTTGTACGGCCATACTGGTCAGCTCTTCCGGTGTATAGACGCCGTCTGAGCAGGTGGTATGCATGTGCAGATCTATTTTCATTTCCCCTCACTCCCCCGTTATTTTGTTGCCATGCTCCGGAGCAGTTCCATAATGGTCTTAATGCCCACGCCGGTTGCGCCGAAGAGGCCTGTTTCATCTTTCTTTTCATTAAATGCCGTGCCGGCAATATCAAAGTGGATCCAAGGTACGTCGTCTTTGACGAACTGCTTGATAAAGAGGCCCGCCGTAATGGCACCGGCTGCAGGGCCGCCGACGTTCTTTATATCGGCAATTTCACTCTTCAGCTGGTCTTCATATTCCTTGTCTGCCGGGAACTGCCATACCTTTTCGTGTACCCGTTCGGCTGCGGAAAAGACGCGGTTCAGCCATTCCTGGTCGTTGCCGAGCATACCGCTGCGGACCGTGCCAAAGGCAGTGACGCAGGCCCCGGTAAGGGTGGCAAAATCGACCAGACGCGTAGCTCCCAGTTCCTGGGCGTAGGCTACGGCATCGGCCAGTACGAGGCGTCCTTCGGCGTCGGTATTCTTGATTTCTACGGTCTTGCCCGTATACATGGTTATGACGTCATCGACGCGGTACGACATGCCTGACGGAATATTTTCTGCCAAGGGCAGGACAGCGACGACGTTGACCGGATATTTGAGAAGCATCAGGGCGCGGATAACGCCCAGAGCCGTGGCTGCGCCGGCCATATCGTCTTTCATGAATTCCAGACCGGCATGACTCTTCAAGGAAAGGCCGCCGCTATCGTAGAGAATGCCTTTGCCGACAAGGCCCAGCATATTGGCGTTGTCCGGGTCGCCCTTGTAGGTAATGGTGACCAGCTGAGGCGGATTCATGCTGCCTTTGCCGACGGCGACGATGCCGCCCATCCCCTTCTTTTCAAGGCTCCACTTGTTGAGCGATTCCACTTGGATCTTATCGCTCTTGCACAGTTCCTGTACCAGTTCCGCAAATTTTCTGGGCGACAGGTCATTTGAGGGCATGTTCGTCAGGTCGCGGGCGAGGTAAATGCCTTCGTAAACGGACGAGTAAACATAACACATGGAATTCAGTTCTTTCGTCTGCAGGGACTGGGTAATGAGATTGATATTCTTTACGAGATGCGGTTCGGTCTGTGTCTTATAGCGGATAAATTCGTAATTGCGGTATAAGAGGCCGTCGATGAGCGAGGGTGCGTCCATTTCCAGCGTATCAAGGAGCAAGGCCAGCTCGCGCACGTTTTCTTTGATGGCAGCAGCCATAATGCGCCGGGCTACACGAAAATCTTCATACGTAGAATACTGTACGGGCTTATCGTCCAAACCGACGAGCAGGTACGTGTGCACTTTTGTGCCATTGGCACTGCGGAATGTATAAAGTGATGTATAATGCAGCACGTCCGGCCGTTCTTGCAGGAACGTGCGCAAGGCCGGCTGGTCTTCTTTCGGTATGTACTGCAGGGCACGCATATGTTTGTCCACACCGATAACCAGCGTGTCAAAGCTGCCGTTGCCGTTACAAGTAATCATGGATAAATCTCCCCTCACGTAAAAACTGTTGTATCTATTCTAAATGCTTTATATCTTATTATACATGGTATAGAGAGCCAAAATCAAGCAAGGGCCGGGGCCGCAGGAAATGCAAAAAAGGCCTGCGTACGCGTTTTGATGCGTCCTTTTGTACTGGGAAAGAAAATCTGTTCTATCCGTTGCAAAAGGCGCGTGCGCAGCCGCAGGCCTGATATTGCTTATTTCAATTTGCCGTACTGTTCGTCCGTTACCGGTTCGAGCCATTCGTTACCCGTATTCTTGCCTTCGATTTCGATGGCCAAGTGGGAGAACCAGCTCGTCGGAGCGGCGCCGTGCCAATGTTTGACGTTGGCAGGAATATTGATAATCGTGCCCGGTGTCATTTCGATGGCATCTTTGCCCCATTCCTGGTAATAGCCGCGGCCGCCGACACAGATCAGCATCTGGCCGCCGCCTTCGTCAGTCGTATGGATGTGCCAGTTATTACGGCAGGCCGGTTCAAAGGTTACGTTGTGAATGGGAATCTGTTTCGTCGAAACGGCAGCCAAATAGCTCTGGCCGACAAAATACTTAGCATAGGCATCGTTGGGATCGCCAATGGGGAAGAAAATTTCCTGCTGGTATTTTTCCTTGTCTGTCAGGGCCGGCGTGTCATCTGCCCAGATTTCCTTGGCCATGTTGAATACGGCCCAGCCCTTTGGCCAGCCGGTATACATGGTCGTATGCGTAATGACCGAAGCGATTTCGGCCTTTGTGACGCCGTGATTTTTGGCGTTTTCCAGATGATACTTGAGGGAGCTGTCTGTAATCCCCGAAGACATGAGGGCGACGACCGTAATGATACAGCGCGTCTTCACGTCGATCGTTTCGTCATTCCAGACTTCACCAAAAAGAACGTCGTCGTTGAGATGGGCAAAGAGGGGTGCAAATTCACCCAGCTGTGTTCTGCCTGCAGTTTGTACAATTTTTTTCATGGAAATTCCTCCTCTATTATAGCTTCCCGCCAAAGACAGGGAAATGGCTATCAGCACCATAGCTTTCAATATGTGGCAAGGCCTTCAGTTCGTCCATATCGGCATCGGCAATGACGAAGTCCAGGTCGGCGTTCGTCTGCATGTGTGCCGGGTTGGCCGTCTTAGGCAGGACGACGGTGCCTAATTGCAGGTCGTAGCGCAGGCAGAGCTGTGCCGGGCTGACCTGGTATTTCTTGGCCATGGCGACAATATTGTCGTTCTTCAACGCTTCGCCGTGGGCAATAGGTGAATAGGCTTCGACGCGGATGCCGTGACGCTGGCAATAGTCGATAAGGCCAAAGTTGGTATTGGTAATGTGGGTCAGGATCTGGTTGACCATCGGCTGGATACGGCAGTCAGAAAGGATATTTTCAATATCGCTTTCGAGGAAATTGGAAACGCCAATAGCGCGGAGCTTGCCTGCCTTATACGCATCTTCCAAGGCCCGCCAGGCTTCGCGGTTCCCTTCTTCGTAGCGGTCGTCCGATTGGTTCACAGCTTTCCACGGCTGCGGGCTGTGGATGATCATGAGGTCCAAATACTCGAGGCCCATTTTTTGCAAGGTCCCGTCGATGGATGCAGCGGCGCTGTCGTAGGTCTTGTGTTCGGCTGCGACCTTGCTGGCAATGAAGAGGTCTGTCCGCGGTACGCCACACGTGCGTACGCCTTCGCCGACACCGGCTTCGTTGCCGTAGGCCTGGGCCGTGTCAATAAGGCGGTAGCCGAGCTGAATTGCCTGACGCGTAGCTTCACCTGCCTGGGTGTCATCCAGGAGCCACGTGCCTAAGCCGAGTTTAGGAATCTTGACGCCATTGGTGAGCGTGTATGTTTCTGTGAGAATCATGATTTTTCTGCCTCCTGAAGCGGTGTGAAGGTCACGTCCATGTCGCACGTATCTTGAAGGAAATGGAGCCCTTCATCGGTGTGACCGATCCGTTCCTGCTTACAGCAATCGCTGTCCTTATAGAAAAAAGAAATACTGCCTGCAGGCGACCAATAGCATAGGTCTCCGGCATGGCAAAGGGACTGGGGGATGCCCTCTGCCGGCAAGGTACCGGCGCCGCAGCGGCAGCATAGCTCCCAGCCGTAGAGATTCATCATGGGCAGGGTGAGGGGCAATTTTTGCCAAAAGGCCCGGGCTGCCGGATTATCTGCAAGGGTAATGGTCAGCGTATGACCGCCTGTTTCCATTTGTATGCGCATAGTGACACCTCCCTGGATTTCCTTCTGCTATTATTTTACTATTTCCTACAGGTATGTCTAATGCTTATGTTCAATTCTTTTCTATACGGCTCAGGCATTCCTTAAAATAATCGAGAAAGGCACTGGCAGCGCTGGCATTACGCTGAAAACGCTTCCAGACGAAGACGCTCGACATGGAAAGCTCCGGATAAAGGGGCCGGAAAACGAGGCGGTCTGAAGCGAAGAGGTGGACTGCCCCTTCGATGGTGAGCGCTGAGGCCACACCACTATCAACGAGGCCTACGACGTGAGTGATAATGTTGTACGTAGCAAAAATATCAAGGTGTGTCACTGTATCGCCGAGCCAGGCTTGGAGGCGTCGTTGCACAGCCGGGCGGTTTGACGTAATGATCGGCTCGCCCAACAGGTCGTCCCGCGTGATATAGGGCTTAGCGGCTAAGGGATGACTCTTGCGCAAAAGAAGGCCCCAGCGTTCGGCATCACGCATGCGGATATAATCGAATTTCGTCACATCCATAGGCTCCAAGAGCATGCCAAAATCGAGGAGGCCATGCTCGAGCTGCTCCGTCACGTATTCGGCGCTGTTCGTATAAAGCTGGAAGCGGACCTTCGGGTGGAGCTGGCGAAAGCCGGCCAGGATCTCCGGAAAAATCCGCGTCGAATAAAGGCCGCCACTGCCAATGGAAATAACGCCACTGAGCTCGGTTTTCTGGGCAAATTCTTCGTCAATTTTTTGGATGAGTACTTCCACCTCTTCGGCCCGCCGTTTGAGCATGAGCCCTGCATCCGTCAGCTGCAAACGCCGCCCGCGTACAAACAGCGTCGCGCCCAGCTCCTCTTCCAGCTGGGCAATCTGCCGGCTCAAGGTCGGTTGTGTCACATGTAACAGTTCTGCTGCCTTCGAAATATTTTCTTCCCGCACGACAGCGAGAAAATAATGCAAAACACGTAACTCCATAGCCAGGCCTCCTTAGTATTGACACATCGTTATTGTTTTCATTATAGCACAAAAACAAGCGTCCCCATACAGTCAAAGACCGTACAGGGACGCCTGTTTTCTCATATCCACGCCCCACACAAGGGGCGGCCGTGCATTACCGACATCGTGATAATTTCAACCCACGCGCGTGCTACCGCGCGACTTTGTACTGGTTTATTATATCATATCCGTGAAGTGATGTGTTAAAAAGTTAGTTAACTCCTCTATCACAAGTGGAAAAATAGATAACCAGATCGTCTTATTCGCTTAGATATTGTATGATCAAGCTATTATCTTTTTCATATAATTTATAAAACTCATTGCTACGAACTGATGTAAGCGCCTGAATAGTTGCTGCATCCGCTCCCCCACTTTTTAATTTAACCGTTGAGGTTCTAAAGCAGGATAAGTACTGCCCTCCCCAATACCAATTATTATTCATATAGATGGGAATCAGACGACTAAATAAAGGGCGTTTTTTCTTTGCCAGTATTAAGGCCTGGCTCTCAGGTGACGTACCAATAAAAGCTACCTCATTAAATTTCTTCCCTTCCTGCGTTTCTATTTGATTGATATCATACACCAAATATGTAGCAACCTGAGTATTTATTTTATCCTGTTGTTTCAGGAGATTACCATAGTATGAGGAAAAGGATAAGGTACAAGCTAGTGATGCTACGAGTAAAAAATAGAACCCTTTTTTTATTTCGCTCACATGATATAGCATTAGCCCCATAAAAAGAGAAAAAACAGTAAATGAAATCATTACGCGGGGAGCGATCACCGGTTCTTTTAAAAGAGTAAGTGTAAAAATAGTTGCTCCCAGTAACAGAAACGGTACCGTCAAAATGAATATAACAGAAACTAGTTTTATAGGTATTGATGTCCCTCGTCCTGTCCAAACCACCCAGGATATATGCCCTAAGGCACCATATAATACCAACAGCAGTAAAATTCCCATGACTCCGATAGTTACACCGTAGTCAACATACAGGGAGAAAAAAGCACTAATGTGAGCATACCAGGTCTGAAGCCCTTGCCCTGATAAAGGATTCAATAGGCTGACATGAGCGCTGGCATACCCGTTATCGGACATATAATAGGGTACAATACTAAACCGATATAGTAAGCCACCCAGGAGCATTGAAAAGGCACGCAACAATATCCGTTGTATAATAACGTTTCCTTTCACTTTTATATATAGAAGCCAGACGCACTCTACAATAGCCAGGGAAATATACGAACCCAAGGCGGCCTGGTAGAGGCAAAGAGATAGCAACACAGCAATACAAGATGCCAGAAATATTTTTTTATTGCCAAGTGATTCAGGCAAAGCAAAGAGTATAAGAAAAAGACTTAGCGCAAGCATCATTCCTAGCGAATCATATTTGTACGATAAATTTTCCAGCATAAAAAGATTCAAATACCCGCACGCGGCAACACCAAATAGTTTCAGAGCTGAAGCAGCTGGAATGATTTTCTTCGCGAAGAAGAGTAACGCATAGTCGAGTACAATCGTTGCCAAGATTTGTATCCATGGCGACATGTCCATCAGAGGCTTTCCATCACTCAGAATAATGCTCAGTAAGGAAACCATCGGTCGTCCATCACCATCCCAACCGGTTCTCCCAGTTAACAAGCGCCCTAAATCATCAATATAATAAAAATTAGCCCAAATAATAGGGAGCACATATACCAGTGAAAAGATCAAAAGATAACAAAACGCTTTAAAATATTTTCTATCTGGGAGTGTAAAATGAAGTGTGTAAGTTACCGGTAACCAATTTACTAACTTACGCACTT